>JBCCLX010000118.1:0-11044 GCA_039026635.1 Pseudomonadota bacterium | reverse complement strand
TGCCCCGCTCGTCTCAACCTCGATCGTTGTGCCCTTGGCGGCGGCCAGCATCAGAAGGCCCATGATGCTGTCGCCCTCAACGCTCTGCCCCTCCCGGCTGACGAGGGCGCGCGCATCATGCGCTTCGACGCATTCGACGAAACGGGCAGAGGCACGGGCGTGCAGGCCGCGGAGGTTGACGATGCGCAAAGAAGCGGCAGGCATGAGCGGGATCTCGGGGGGAGGGGTCAGCGATGGAGTATCGGCGTAGGGCGATCAGTTGGCGGGGACAGGTTGGCGGCGCAGGAGTGCCGGCGCTGCGTTTTCAGGGGTCAGTTTCCGGGCGTCGGCTCGAGGATGCGCCCGGCGCTGTCGATGTACTTCGCCCCGGCCTCCAGCGCCGAGCGCACCGCATCCGCCATCGGACGCTCGCGGCATTTGGCCAGTTTGACCAGTAGGGGGAGATTGGCGCCGTAGATGACCTCGATGCCCGGCCGCGTCATCGCGCCGAGGGCGAGGTTCGAGGGCGTGCCGCCAAACATGTCGGTCACGAGGACGACGCCGGCGCCCGCATCGGCTGCATTCGCTGCCGCGTCGATCTCGCCCTGC
Source organism: Pseudomonadota bacterium (assembly GCA_039026635.1). GTDB lineage: Bacteria > Pseudomonadota > Alphaproteobacteria > Rhodobacterales > Rhodobacteraceae > Thermohalobaculum. The sequence continues at coordinate 10,456 of JBCCLX010000118.1, read as the reverse complement.
CGCGCATGAAGATCATCGGCGGGCTCGATGGCGATGGCGGCGGCATAGTCGAGGGGGCCAACGACATGCTGCAGCGCGGCCAAGAGCGCATCGGCCAGCGCGCCATGGGCGACGATGACGATCCCGATGGGGCCTGCGCCGGGCGGCGTCTCTGAAGTGCTCATCCAGTTTCTCCACCAGCCCGATCGGCGGGCCTGTGCCAGGGGTTGCGGCGGCCTGCGGCGCGCGGCTGCGCGGGCAGGGCCTGTGCTGCCTCGAGGGGCGAGACGGGGGTTGTCGGCCGACCGGCGGCGCGATCGAGCTCGCGATGGCGCACAGCCGTGGGCCAGCCCTGATCGCGCAGGCGCGCCGCGAGCTGCTCCGCCGTCGTCACCGAGCGATGGCGCCCGCCGGTGCAGCCGAGCGCGATGTTGAAATAGACCTTACCCGCCTCCCGATAGGCCGGCAGAAGGAAGGCGATAAGCGCGTCGAGCTGCTCGAAGAAGCTCTGATAGCGGGGATCATCGGTCACATAGGCCTGCACTGCCGCTTCGCGACCATCCTTCCCGCGCAGCGTCTCCTCCCAATAGGGATTGCGCAGAAAGCGGCAGTCGATGGCCACATCGGCGCCGGCGGGGATCCCGCGCTTGTAGCTGAAGCTCGAGACCGTGATCGCGAGCCCAGGCTGCAGATCATGGGCCAATCCGTCAGAGCCGGGACCGGCCGGGGCGAAGCGATCGGCGATTTCGGCCTTCAGGGCGTGCGGCGCCATCGTGGTCGTATCGATCAGGATATCGGCCTCGGCCCGTATGCCAGCTAGCAGGTCGCGCTCGCGCGCGATCCCGGTCTCCACATCCTCGGCCGGGGCGAGCGGGTGGCGGCGCCGTGTTTCGGAGAAGCGGCGGGCGAGCACCCGGTCGTCGCAATCGAGAAAGAGAAGGCGGGCCCGTCCCGCCCGTTCGCCACCCCGCAGCCGCGCCAGCAGATCGGAAAGCCCTGCGCTCGAGAAGCCGCGCGTGCGCGTCTCGATGCCAAGGGCGAGGGGGCGCGTCGCGCTCTCGTCAGCCAGGAGGGCGTCGACGAGGCCGAGCGGGAAGTTGTTGATCGCCTCGAAGCCCAGGTCTTCGAGCGCATGGATCACCGTCGTCCGCCCCGCGCCGGAGAGCCCGGCGACGAGGACTGCGACAGGGCCGAGGGTCGGGCCTCCCGTTGGGCTCCCTGTCGAGCCGGCACTGGGGCCCAAACTGGGACCTACACTGGAACCGAGACTGGCGCCTTGGGCAGGGGTTTGGCCGCTGGCATCTCCCATCCCCGCCTCCCTACACATGAACCGGCGCTGGGCTTGTGGCATGCACTGGATCGGGCAGGCGCCCCACGCGCAGGATCGCGAGCAAGGCGGCCGCGGGGATGCCGCGTCCGGCGAGACACGGCAGCGCCACCCCACCGAGACGGCGCAGCCAGGGCTTGGGCATGCGCTCGGAAGGCGTTTCACCCAGATCGACGGCGCAGAGCGCGGGAACCGGCGCGCGATAGGGGTGACGCAGGATCCCGGCCCCGCGGATCTCGATCAAGCCGGCGAGCCGCGGGACCGGTGCGACCACGGTGAGCGCACCGCGACCCGCCAGGAGCACGCGGTCATCGGCCACAAGCTCCGCCCCGAAGGCGATCATCTCGAGGGCCAGCGTAGTCTTGCCGCTGCCCGATGGACCCAAGATCAGGAGCGCGCGCTGATCGAGGGCTACGGCGCTTGCATGGAGTGGTTCGGGGGCACTGGGCCGTCGGCGGGGCGCCTCTTCGCCAGTCAGGTCCTCAGTGCTGCCCAGTTGATCCTCTGCGGGACCATCATGCGCTGCATCGTCACCGCTCATTGCGGCAGATCCACGGTGAAGCGCGCGCCGAGGGGCGGGCTGTCGGGATCTGCGCCGTCAGGGCGTAGGTTCTCGGCGCTGATCTGGCCCGAGTGCGCCTCCACGATCTGCTTGCAGATCGAAAGGCCGAGGCCCGAGTGGTTGCCGAAGCTGTGCTCGGGCCGCTCGGAATAGAAGCGCTCGAAGATCGTCTCGAGGTTCTCCTCAGGGATGCCAGGCCCACCGTCGGTGATGGTCACGCGCAGCCCGGCCTCCTCGCGCTCACAGACCACCCGGATCGTACTGCCCTCCGGCGAGAAGGAGAGGGCGTTATCGAGCAGGTTGGCGAAGACCTGTGCGAGGCGCCCTTCGAGCCCGCGCGCCTCCGCGCCCTCGGGCGGCAGGGTCAGCTCGACGGCCACGCCCATCTTGTCGCCTTGGGTCTCGGTGACGGTGGTCAGTCGTTCGAGCAGCGCGCCGAGATCGAAGGTCTCCATGCGCTCGCGCACAAGCTCGGCATCGAGGCGCGAGGCGTTGGAGATATCCGTCACCAGCCGGTCGAGGCGCATGACATCGGACATGATCACGTCGAGCAGCTTCTGGCGCTGCTCAGGCGTCTTGGCATAGGCGAAGGTTTCGACAGCGGAGCGCATTGAGGTGAGCGGGTTCTTGATCTCATGGGCCACATCCGCCGCGAAGCTCTCGATCGCCTCGATCCGACGGTAGAGCGCGCCGGTCATGCGGATGATGGCAGCGGACAGATCGCCGATCTCATCCGTGCGCCGCGTCATGTCCGGAATTTCGACCCGGTCGGGGTTGAGCGGGCGCGCTGTCGAGGTCCCGGCCGGATCTACGGCCCGCGCCAGTCGCCGGATCGGGCTTGCGATGGTATTGGCCAGAAGGACCGAGAGGCCGACCGAGACCATGGCCGCGATCACGAAGATCTGGAGGATCCCGATGCGTTCGCGCTCGACGATCTCGTTGATGTCATCGCCCTCGGTTGAGAGCGTCAGCACGCCGATGACCGTCTTGAACTGGCGCACGGGGATGCCGACCGAGAGGATCAAGTTGCGCTCGGAATTGACGCGCACGGAGTTGGTCACTTCACCCAGCGCTGCGCGCCGCACTTCGGGATCGGGGCTGATGCCGGCGTCAGGCACCTCCTGATAGATCCGGTCGTTCAGATCGGTGCGCGAGGGGAAGATCAGCTGGTCGTAGAGGTCCTCCAGCTGCTGCATCGGCCCATCGGGGCGGTCGCGCCCCGGGGGGCCGAGGGGCGAGACGGCAATCGGGCCGCCGCCGGCCACACTCGCCCGCGTATCGCTGATCAGGCGGAGTTGGGTGTCGTAGAGCCGCGCTCGGGTGCGTGTCGGTCGCGTCAGCCGGCCGAGGATCGCTTCGGCCACGGCGGGATCGAGCTCAGGGCGCAGCGTTGCCGAGACCGTCTCGCCTTCGCGGTAGCGGCCCGCACTCTCGGCGATCGTGATCGCGATGATCTCGCCCTGCACGGCGAGGCTCTGGACCCGCTGACCGATCAGGCCGGTGCGGAACTGATTGAGATAGAGAACGCCGAAGACCAGGACGGCGAGGCCCAGCAGATTGAAGAAGATGATCCGGCGCTGGAGCGAAGAAAACGGCGCCGATCGGCGCAGACCGATGAGGATGCGCTCGCGGGTCGACTCAGGTCGCGGCTGGCGGTCCAGACCGAATAGGTCGGTCTGAGTGCGCATGTACGCCGCTGCACGGGACATCGCCTCTGGGGTCAAGCTTCCTTGTACCTGTAGCCGACGCCATAGAGCGTCTCGATCGAGTTAAAGCTGTCATCGACGTCGCGGAACTTCTTTCGGATCCGCTTGATGTGGCTGTCGATCGTGCGGTCGTCCACATAGACTTGGTCATCATAGGCCGCATCCATTAACTGGTCGCGACTTTTCACAAATCCAGGGCGCTGGGCGAGCGCGTGCAGGATGAGGAACTCAGTGACGGTGAGGGTCACCGGCTGGCTGTCCCAGGTGCTCGAATGGCGCATCGGATCCATCTCGAGCCGGCCACGGCGCAGGACCTTGTCCGTCTCGGTGCGCTCGGGTGATGTTTCCGGCAGCGCCTCGCGCCGGCGCAGCACCGCGCGGATGCGCTCGACCAGCAGGCGCTGGGAAAACGGCTTGCGCACATAATCGTCCGCACCCATGCGCAGCCCGATCACCTCGTCGATCTCCTCGTCCTTGGAGGTCAGGAAGATCACGGGCAGCTCACTCTTCAAGCGCAGGCGGCGAAGCAGCTCCATCCCATCCATGCGCGGCATCTTGATATCGAGGATTGCAAGATCGGGTGGGGTCTGCGTCAGCGCGGTCAGCGCACTCGCGCCGTCATTGTAGGTCTTGACCTCGTAGCCCTCGGCCTCGAGAACCATGGATACCGAGGTCAGGATGTTGCGGTCATCGTCGACCAGCGCGATTGTCGCCATGCTCTTCCCCTGGGGACCCAGACCGGCGTGCGGCGCAGGCGGCATCCCTCTGCTTGATTTGGTGTATAGAAAAACAGCATCCCATGCACGGCGGCAAGGCTACGCAACATCCTTTCTGTTCGATCGTATGCACAGTGCCCATCATGCGTGGCACCCGCGTTGTCCCAAGATTGTAAACCGAGACCGTTTCGCGGGGCGCTACTGGACGCGCCGCGAAGGATTGTTCTAAACCCCCGCGCGTGACGGCAACGCGTTGCACTGGGTGGGAGAGGCCTGCCCCGGAGTGGCCCTTCCGCAGCCACCGCGTTTGCCGCCTGCCCGCGATCTTTGGCTGGAGGAAGGCGCAGATGCGAACCGGAACGGTGAACCCGACTTGTCGGGTGGAGGACATGGGGCTCGAGGGACTGGCTTCTGTCCACTACAACCTGACCGATCCTGCGTTGGTTGAAGCGGCTGTGGCACGGGGCGAGGCCAAGCTCGGGATCGGCGGGACACTCCTGGTCGAGACCGGCAAGCACACCGGCCGCAGCCCCAAGGACAAATTCGTCGTCCGCGAGCACTCGGTCGAGGCCGATGTCTGGTGGGACAACAACAAGCCCATGACGCCAGCGCATTTCGAGGCGCTTTACCAGGACATGCGCGCGCATATGAAGGGGCGCGACTACTTCGTGCAGGACCTCTTCGCCGGTGCCGATCCTGCGCATCGCCTGAATGTGCGCATGATCAACGAGCTCGCCTGGCACAATCTCTTCATCCGCCACCTGCTGCGCCGGCCCGAGCGCGCGGAGCTCGAAACCTTCGAGCCGGGCTTTACGGTGATCAACTGCCCTGGCTTCAAGGCCGACCCTGAGCGCCATGGCTGCCGTAGCGAGACGGTCATCGCTGTCAGCTTCGAGCGCAAGATGATCCTGGTCGCCGACAGCTCCTATGCGGGGGAGAACAAGAAGGGCATCTTCTCGGTCCTCAACTTCATTCTGCCGGGGCGCGGCGTGATGCCGATGCATTGCTCGGCCAATCACACGAATGGCGACCCCTCGGACGCGGCCGTGTTCTTCGGCCTCTCCGGCACCGGCAAGACCACGCTCTCCGCCGATCCCGCGCGCACGCTCTTGGGCGACGATGAGCATGGTTGGACGGATAGCGGGATCTTCAACTTCGAGGGCGGCTGCTACGCGAAGACGATCTCGCTGAGCCCCAAGGCCGAACCCGAGATCTTCGCCACGACGTCCAAATTCGCGACCGTGATCGAGAACATGGTCTACGATCCGGAGACGCGCGTCCTCGATTTCGAGGACGATAGCCTGACGGCAAACATGCGCTGCGCCTATCCGTTGCACTACATCTCGAATGCGTCCGACACCGGGCTCGCCGGCATTCCGAAGAACATCGTGATGCTCACCTGCGATGCCTTCGGCGTGATGCCCCCCATCGCGCGGCTGACGCCGGCGCAAGCGATGTACCATTTCCTCTCGGGCTTCACCGCCAAGGTCGCCGGCACGGAGAAAGGGCTGACGACGGCAGAGCCCACTTTCTCCACCTGCTTCGGCGCCCCCTTCATGACGCGCCGGCCCGAGGTCTATGGCGCGCTCCTGCGCGACAAGATCGCCGCTCACGGCAGCGCCTGCTGGCTGGTCAACACGGGCTGGACCGGCGGCGCCTACGGGACCGGCAGCCGCATGCCGATCGCGGCCACTCGCGCGCTCCTCTCCGCCGCGCTCGACGGCAGCCTCGCGGGTGTCGAATACCGCGCCGATCCCTTCTTCGGCTTCCAGGTCCCCGTCTCGGTCCCGGGCGTTGAGGACAGTTTGCTCGACCCTCGCACGACCTGGGCGGATCCGGCCGCCTATGACGCACAGGCCGCAAAGCTCGTGGCGATGTTCGTCGCGAACTTCGCTCAGTACGAGCCCCATGTCGGCGAAGACGTCCGCGCCTGCGCCCTGAAGGCCGCCTAAGACGTTGGCTCTCGCGAGCTCTCGGGGGCAGTCGGGTGCAGGCTCCGATTGGGGAGCACGGCCCATGCAATGGCTGCTACAGGACTTTGAGGACACCCGGCAGCTCGGCGAGGCGCTCACCCGTCGCGGCATCCTCCACAGTTGGCACAAGGTCGTCCCCTTTCTCGGAGATCTTGAGCCCGAACCGGCGATCGAGGATGCCGACAACGTCATCCTCTTTGGCGCCTATACGATGCGGCGCTATGCGGAGGCGCGGGAGCTGCGCCCCGGCGTCTTCATCATTCGCCCCTTCGCGCATGAGCCGGCTTGGCGGCCCTATCTGCTCAATGGCCCGAACGCCCGGTTTCTGACACTGCGCGATGTGCCGGGCCAGCTCTCGGCAGACGACCGTGCCTGGTTCGTACGCCCCGTCTCCGACGCCAAGGAACTGCCGGGCCAGGTGATGTCGGGTGCGGAGATCGTGGCTTTGTCCGAGCGGGTCTGTGCCCTCGAGCCGGGCGAGCTGCCGGAGGGCTCGCTCCGCCACGACACCCGCCTGATGCTCGGCCCACCGGCGCGGATCCTTCGGGAGTGGCGTCTCTGGATTGTCGAGCACCGGGTCGTCACGCATTCGCTCTACAAGGATGGGCGGCGGGTCACCTACCGCCCTGATATCGATGCGGATGCGCGTGCCTTCGCCGAGCGCCTCATCGCCCTCAACCCGCGCTATGCGCCGGCCTATGTGCTCGATATCTGCCGTACGGAGGCGGGCCTGCGGCGCCTCGAGACCAACTGTCTGAACGCGGCCGGCTTCTATGCCGCCGATCTGGACCGGTTGGTTGGCGCCATCGAGGGCATGGCGCGCCCCAGAGCGTCTCCCATCTCCCCCGCTCCTTGAGACTCCCATGCCTTGACACCCCCGCGCCTTGACACCGGCGCGCCCGGGCGCGAAGGGCGCGGGCGGCGAGCGGAGGGAGCATGGCGCAGGCAGGCAAGGGCAGATACGCGATCGCAGCCGGCCATCCGCTGACGGCTGAGGCCGGGGCAGAGGTGCTGGCGGCGGGCGGCACGGCCGTCGATGCCGTCACCGCCGCGGCCTTCATGGCCATGGTCGCCGAACCGGTTCTGGCCGGGCTCCTCGGCGGCGGGTTCCTGATGCATCGTGCACCTACCGGGCGCATCCAGCTCCTCGACATGTTCGTCGACACGCCCGGCCGGGCCCGATCGGCGGGCGAGGCGGATCTGCGCGAGGCCATCGCAGATTTCGGCGGCGTGACCCAACGGTTCCATATCGGTGCTGCCACGGTTGCGGTCTCGGGCCTTGGGCCTGCGCTGATCGCAGCCCAGGCAGAGGCCGGACGCATGCCGCTCGCCGAACTGCTGGCGCCCGCCGTGGCTGCGGCGCGCGAGGGTGTTGTGATCAGCGCCTTTCAGGCGCGGCTCGGGCGGATCGTCGCGCCGATCATCTCTGCCACTCCGGAGGCACGGGCCCTCAACTGCGACGCCTCGGGTGCGCCCCTCGGCGACGGCGCGCGCCGCCAGAACCCGGCCTTCGCCGACGTCCTGGAGGTGACGGGCATTGAGGGAGCCGACTTCCTCGCCCGCGGGGAAGTGGCGGCGGGACTCCTCGCGCTCGCGACCGAGGGCGGGCATTTGCAGGCGGATGATCTGGCCCGATGGCGTGCCATCGCGCGGACCCCGCTCGAGGCCGAGCATGCCGGCTGCAGGCTTTGGCTCAATCCCGCGCCAGCGCTGGGCGGGGCGCTCATCGCCTTCCCGCTGGCCTTACTGGGGCGCGCACCCGATCCTGCCGCGATGCTCCGCGCCCTCGCGCTGACGGCCGAGGCGCGGGGTGAGAGCGCGATCGATGCGGATGCGACGGCAGGCAGCGCGTGGCTCGCCAGCGAGGCGGTGCTGAGCGACTACCGCGCGCGCCTTCGCGGTCATCCCCCGGCCCGGCGCGGGACAACGCATATCTCGGCCGTCGATACGGAAGGCGGGGCCGCGTCGCTCACGCTCTCGAACGGTGAGGGCTGCGGGCTGATCGTGCCCGGCACCGGGATCATGCCCAACAACATGCTGGGTGAGGAGGATCTGGTGCCGGGGCTTGCCGAGGATCGGCCCTTCGACTGGCCGCGCGGCGTGCGGCTCGCCTCCATGATGGCGCCAACGATGATGATGACGCCGGAGGGCAGGTTGGCGGTGCTGGGCTCAGGCGGTTCGAACCGGATCCGGAGTGCTCTCGTGCAGGTCATCGCAGCACTGGCCTCGGGCACGGATCTCGAGACAGCGATCACCGCGCCGCGGCTGCATGTGGAGGGCACGGGCAGGGAGGCGCAGTTCGACTATGAACGGGTCGGGCTGGGCGCTGCGGCGGAGACGGCACTGCGCGAAACCTGGGCGGGGCTCTGCGGTGCCCCCGTGCCGGAGCGTGGCGATCATGAGGCCGAGAGCGAGATCGGCCTGCGGGCCTGGGACGAGACATCGATGTTCTTCGGCGGCGTGCATGCCGTGCTGCGCGAAGCGGGCGGCGGCCTCGTCGCGGTCGGCGATCCGCGTCGGGCGGGCGAGGTGCGGTCTGGCTGAGACCGGCGCGCACGCGGCATGGCGCCGCAAGGAAGTTCTCAGTTTCAGACGTCATTCGACATTATCTTGCGAAGCCATTGACGCCGCCGCATCGTGCCGTGTAGATCGCGCAAGCTTGTTGCGGCGCAGCAGCCGCGATCGACGGGAGGATGGGACATGGCCGATGGAGATCTGGATCGGGATCTGATCGAGGTGGGCGCCACCGCGGACTTCGATGCCGTGCTGCCAGCGCTCGTCGCCGCGGCTTGCGAAGCGGCGAAGACGCTGGCCCAGACTGCCGCCACTCACCTAAAGGCGCGTGTGGCGCGCGGGGATGGCCGCGTCTCGGGCCGCGCTCTGGATGCCGAGCAGGAAGCGGCCCATGGCCTCGCCTGGCTCGCGACCTATGCCGAAAGCCTGGTGCAGATGGCCGATTGGGCCGCGCGCCTGGAGGCGGCCGGGCGCTTTGGGGAGATAGAGCGGCTCGTCCTGCAGATCGGCGCGGGCGAGTACCTGGCGCAGATCGAGGGTGGCATCCCGATGAACCAAGGCGAGATCGTGCGCCCGAGCGATCTCGGCCTCGATGCCGCCGCGCTGGCGCGCTTCCGCGTGTCGGCTGTGACCCGACTGGTGTCTGAGGGGAATACGCCGGCGGCCCGCGCCCGCCTCGCGCAGCTGATGGCCGAGCGCGAAGGCCTTTCCTCCTTCGGCGATACCGGGCTCGACGAAGAGTTCGAGATGATCCGGGAGCAGTTCCGGCGCTTCTCGGAGGAGCGTGTCGCGCCCGTCGCCCATGAATGGCATCTCAAGGACGAGCTGATCCCGATCGAGATCATCGAGGAGATGGCGGAGCTTGGCGTCTTTGGGCTGACGATCCCCGAGGAGCATGGCGGCTTCGGTCTCGGCAAAACGGCGATGTGCGTGGTCTCGGAAGAGCTGTCGCGAGGCTATATCGGTGTCGGCTCGCTCGGCACCCGTTCGGAGATCGCGGCCGAGCTTATCCTCTGCGGCGGCACCGAGGCGCAAAAGGCGCATTACCTGCCGAAGCTGGCGAGTGGCGAGATCCTGCCCACGGCGGTCTTCACCGAGCCCAACACCGGGTCCGATCTCGGCGCGCTGAAGACAAGGGCCGCGCGCGATGGCCAGGACTGGGTGATCACCGGCAACAAGACCTGGATCACACATGCGGCGCGCACGGACCTGATGACGGTGCTGGCGCGGACAGACCCCTCGACGGACAATTACGCCGGTCTCTCGATGTTCCTGGCGCCGAAGACGCGCGGGGACTGTGCGGAGCCCTTCCCGGATGCGACGTTGGCGGGTGGCGAGATCGAGGTGCTCGGCTATCGCGGCATGAAGGAGTACACGCTGGCGCTCGACGGGCATCGGGTGGCGGGGGATGCGCTGCTGGGCGGTGTCGAGGGGCAGGGCTTCAAGCAGCTGATGCAGACCTTCGAGAGCGCGCGGATCCAGACGGCGGCGCGGGCGGTGGGGGTTGCACAGAATGCCCTCGATGTTGGCCTGCGCTATGCGCAGGAGCGTGAGGCCTTTGGACAGCCGATCCTGGGCTTTGGGCGTGTAGGCGCGAAGCTTGCCGTTATGGCAGCCGAGATCATGGTCGCGCGCCAGCTCACCTACTTCTCGGCGCGCGAGAAAGACGCTGACCGCCG
>JBCCLX010000117.1:0-11188 GCA_039026635.1 Pseudomonadota bacterium | reverse complement strand
GTCATGGGTGACGCAGACGGCGGTGACCTTGGTGCGCGACCAGACCTCCATCAGCACCTCCTGCAGCTCCCAGCGCGTGAGGCTGTCGAGCATGCCGAAGGGCTCGTCGAGGAGGAGGAGTTTGGGGGACAGCGCAAAGGCACGCGCGATGCCCACGCGCTGCTTCATACCGTTGGAAAGCTCGGCGGCGGGCTTGTCCATAGCCTCCGCCAGGCCCACGCGCTCGAGATAATACTCCACCACGTCCTGCCGCTCGGCCTGGCTAGCCTTCGGATAGACGCGGTCGGCCCCGATGGCGACGTTCTCGCGGGCGGTCAGCCAGGGGAAGAGCGAGGGGGCCTGGAAGACGACGGCGCGCTCGGGATCCGCCTCGGTCACATGCTTGCCATCGAGCACGATGGCGCCCTCAGAGATCGCGTTGAGCCCGGCGGTCATGGTCAGGACCGTGGACTTACCGCAGCCCGAATGGCCGATCAGCGAGATGAACTCGCCCTTCTCGAGCGTGAGGTCGATCCCGTCGACGACCGTGAGCGGCCCTTTCGGCGTCGGGTAGACCTTCGAGAGCTTGGAGAACTGGAGATAGCGGTCATCGGACCGTGCCTCGGCTGCTTTCGTATAGGCCTTTGGCAGCCCGTGCAGCGGCGTCACTTTCGGCAAGACGCGCGTCTCGGGCACCTTCGCCTCCAGGCCCACATCCATCAGATACTGGGTCACCGCACCGCGCAGCCGCTTGAAGGTCTCGTCATGGTTCAACGCCGTGCGCTGGCGGGGTCGCGCCAGGGTGACCTCGAACTGCTGTCCGAGGGTTCCGTCGGGGTTCAGTGCAATGATCCGGTCGGCGAGCAAGAGGGCCTCGTCCACATCATTGGTGATGAGCACGACGGTCTTGCGGTCGGCCTCCCAGATCTGCGTGATCTCGTCCTGCAGATTGGCGCGGGTCAGCGCATCTAGGGCGGAAAGCGGCTCGTCCAGCAGCAGCACCTCCGGGTCCATCGCGAGCGCGCGCGCCACGGCCACGCGCTGACGCATGCCTCCCGAAAGCTCAGCCGGGCGGCGATCCATGGCATGGCCGAGGCCGACCATGGAGACGACCCGCTCGACGGCCGCCGCGCGGTCGGCCTTCGAAAGGCGCTTGTGAACGGCATCCACCGCCAGGCCGACGTTCCCGGCCACTGTCAGCCAGGGCATCAGGCTGTAGGACTGGAAAACGACGCCGCGCTCGGGGCCCGGACCGTCGATGGGGGCGCCCTTGAAGAGCGCCTGGCCCCGGTCCGGCGTCTCGAGGCCGGCGAGCAAGTTGATCAGCGTTGTTTTCCCTGTGCCCGAGAAGCCGAGGATCGCGAGGAATTCCCCCTCGCGCACCTCGAGGTCGATCTGCTTCAGCACAGCCGTGTGATCGGTGCCGGCGCCGAAGCCCTTGTGGGCGCCCTTGAGCGCGAGGATGGGGGTGGTCATGCTCATGCCGCTCACCGCTTGGCCGCATGGGTGAAGGCCGACTGGATCGCGTACATCATCCGATCCAGGAAGAAGCCGATGATCCCGATGGTGAAGACGGCGACCATGATCTTGGCGAGCGACTGCGAGGAGCCGTTCTGGAACTCGTCCCAGACGAACTTCCCGAGGCCGGGGTTCTGGGCCAGCATCTCGGCCGCGATCAGCACCATCCACCCCACACCGAGCGAGAGGCGCAGACCGGTGAAGATCAGCGGCAGGGCGGACGGCAGCACCAGCTTCGTGATCTTGGTCCAGGTGCTCATCTTGAGCACGCGGGAGACGTTGACGAGGTCCTTATCGATGCTGCTCACGCCCAGCGCCGTGTTGATGAGCGTCGGCCAGAGCGAGCAGAGTGTGACCGTGATGGCGGAGTTGAGGAAGGACTTCGAGAAGGTTCCGTCATTCGTGGTGTAGAGCGCCGAGACGACCATGGTGACGATGGGCAGCCAGGCCAGCGGGCTGACGGGCTTAAACACCTGGATCAGCGGGTTGAAGGCGGCATTGGCGGTCTTTGACAGGCCGCAGAGGATGCCAATGGGCACGGCGACGATGGTCGCGAGCAGGAAGCCGAAGAACACCGTTTGGATCGAGGTCCAGATCTGGTCGTAATAGGTCGGTTTACCCGTGTACTCGCGCCATTTGACGCGATCCTCGCGCCCGGCTTCAATTAGCTTCGCGTTGCGCGCCTCCTGGCGCTCATAAAAGGCGGCTTCCGAGGCCCAGACCCGCTCCGCATCGGCATGCAAGCTGCCTGCCTGCTCCACCACTTGCGCAGGCCCCGGGATCGCACCGAGCGAGGTCTGCACCTGAGGCGCGAGCCAGCCCCATAGCGCCAGGAACGCCAGAATGGCGAGAAGCGGCACCATCATGAGCCGCCAGAGCTCACCCAGCTGCGCCCGCGGATTGTCACCGGCTGCGATGCGCAGGACCGGCGTAAAGAAGGAAAGACCGATGATCTGAAACCAGGTGTCGGCCTTGTTGATGCGGGTAAAAAGCCGCGCGCGCCGGGCCTCACGGGCGGCGTCGGGCGTCATGTTGGTATCGGTAATCGAAGCCATCTCTGCCTCTCGAGATCCGGGCGCGGTCGTTGCCGCGGAAAGGCCCTCCCCCGAGTAGGGGAGGGTTGGTTGTCAGCGTTTCCGGTGGCTCAGCCGTCGATCTTGTCGCCGACGATGCGCTGCTCGCCCTTCAGGCCGATGGGGAACGCTTCGAGGTAGGCGTTCGGTTTGCGCCCGTCGTATTCGACCCCGTCGATGAACTCGGCCGTCGGCTCGCGATAGCCGTCCGTGTCCCAGGGGAAGTCGACCTCATTGGCGAGCCCCTCGTCGACCAGCAGGCGGGCGGCTTCGAGGTAGATGTCCGGGCGGTACACCTTCTCAGCCACTTCCTGGTACCACTCGTCCGTCTGCGGCTCGGCGATCTGACCCCAGCGGCGCATCTGGGAGAGGTACCAAACGGCGTCCGAATAGTAGGGATAGGTCGCGAAGTAGCGGAAGAAGACGTTGAAGTCCGGGATCTCGCGCTTGTCGCCCTTCTCGAACTCGAAGGTACCGGTCATCGAGTTGGCGATCACCTCATAGTCCGCGCCGACGTATTCCGAGCGCGAGAGGATCTCGACGGCCGCCGGACGGTTGGCGTTGTCGTTCTCATCGAGCCAAATCGCCGCGCGGATCAGCGCCTTGGTGATGGCGAGCGTGGTGTTGGGGTTCTCCTCGGCGAACTCCTTGGTGATGCCGAAGACCTTCTCTGGGTTGTTCTTCCAGATCTGGTAGTCGGTGATCACCGGCACGCCGATGCCCTTGAAGACCGCCTGCTGGTTCCAGGGCTCGCCCACGCAGTAGCCATAGATCGTGCCGGCCTCCATCGTGGCGGGCATCTGCGGCGGGGGCGTCACGCTCAGGAACACATCGGCGCCGATTTGGCCCGTGGTGTTGTCCGGCGAATAATAGCCCGGCTCCAGGCCACCGGCGGCCAGCCAGTACCGCAGCTCGTAGTTGTGCGTGCTGACGGGAAAGACCATGCCCATGTTGAAGGGCTTGCCGTCGGCGGCGTACTGCTCGACCACCGGCTTCAGGGCCGAGGCCGAGATCGGGTGGATCGGCTTGCCCTCGGCATCATGCTCGATGTTCTTCTTCATCTCGGCCCAGACCTCGTTCGAGACCGTGATGCCATTGCCGTTGAGGTCCATAGAGAAGGGCGTGATGATATGCGCCTCGGTGCCGTAGCCGATGGTGGCGGCCAGGGGCTGACCGGCGAGCATATGGGCGCCGTCGAGCTGACCGTCGATCACCCCGTCGAGCAGCACCTTCCAATTGGCCTGAGCCTCGAGGGTCACGAAAAGACCTTCATCCTCGAAATAGCCGTTCTCATAAGCGACCGCGAGCGGGGCCATATCCGTCAGCTTGATGAAGCCGAAGGTCAGCTCGTCCTTCTCAAGGTCGAGAAACTGCGCATAGGCCGGCGCCGACAGCGCCGTGGCAATGGCCGTGAGCGCGGCGAAGGTGGTCGTCCGGGGGAAGGCGATGTTCTTGAGCGGCATCGTCCGTATCTCCTGTCATGAGGCCGCGGGGGAGGAGTCGCGGCGCAAAACAAAAAGACCGCCCGTCACGCGAACGCCTGACAGCGCTCTGCGGAACGGGCGGCCTTGCCCAAAACCCTCAACATCGGGGGGAAGTCTGTGAGCGGACGCCTTTGCCCGCAGCTGTGGGATCGTTATGCGCAGGGCTGGTCCCGCGCAAGAAAAATCTCATCTGACGCGCGACTTAAGCCGAATGCGCAAGAAGGCAGCAGAAAACTGCTTAATCGATGAGCGATGGATCAAAAATTCGGCCGTCGAAGAAAGAGTCGGGGCCGAGGAACAACCGGCCTGCGGAAGAGGCCACCGGGGTCCGCGCCTCGAGCGCGCCCTCCACTTTCTCCGACGCCCCCGGCAGATCGGCGCCGAGCGGGCCCAGATTCGCACGGTAGAGATCGGGCCGGAAGGTGCCGCGCGCCACCGCCGCGGCCTCGCCACGGTCAAGCCCCAGCCGCTCGGCCAAGCGTGATGCGATCCAGACCGCCTGGCTGCGCCAGGGGAACTGCGCCCCCCCCTCGGCAAATTGGACAAAGCCATCGATCCGCCGGATCTCACCCGCACCGGAGGTGATGAGCCGCCCCAAGAGGCCGCGCTCCAGCGTCTCTGAAGAGACATCCAGATAGTCGGGGCGGGACAGGATCTCCGCGGTTGCCACATGGTGCTCGCGCTCATCGAGCCAGCGCCCGGCGCGCCAGACCGCGCGCATCAGCGCTGCCACATCGCGCGGCGCCTCCTCGGTGAAGGCACGGCGCACCGCGAGCACTTTTTCCGGCGCAAAGCGCCAGACGGCGCAGCCGGGCAGGATGATCTCTGCCACCCCCTTCTCGACTGCGATCGACCCCCAGGGCTCGCCCACGCAAAAAGCGTCGATCTCGCCGGCGGCAATCGCGGCGGGCATCTGCGGCGGGGGTACGGTGCGTACGACGAGCTGCTGCGGCGCCTGCAGGCCGAGCGCACCGAGCCAATAGTAGAGAAGCTCGGCATGCATCGAGAAGGGGAAGGGCACGCCGACCTTGAGGGGCTGGGGCTGGACCTCGATCAAAGCACGGCCCACCGCGGCGGCGGCCATCATATCGCGCGAGAGCCCGCGGTCATGCATCCGCGTAGCGATCTCCCGGCTGACGCCGACGACCGTCCCGTTGACCGAGAGGACCTGCAGCGCGTCGACCGCCGAGGCGAGACCGCCAAGCCCGAGCGACATCGCGACAGGCACGGGGCTCAGCATATGGGCCGCATGGATCTGGCCGAAGGCGAGCTTGTCCCTCAACGCCGACCAGGAAGGCTGGCGCGAAAGCGCGAGCTCGATGCCCTCCTCCTGCGCAAAGCCGATCTCATGGGCGATGATCAGGGGGGCTGCGTCGAGGAGCGGGATGTAGCCGACTTCGAGGCGCGCGATCATCGCAAGAGCTCCGCCGCCGTCACGAGCGCGGCGGCCACTTCGACGATCTTCTTGCCCTGATCCATGGCCGAGCGGCGGAGGAGCGCATAGGCCTCCTCCTCCCCGATCCCGCGGGCCGCCATCAGCAGGCCCTTGGCCCGATCGATGGTCTTGCGCTCGGAGAGAGCCGCCTTCGTCGCCTCCAGCTCGCGCCGCATCCGACTGACCATCTTAAAGCGGGCGACGGCCGCATCCATGACGGGCTTGATCCGTTCGGGGCGCAGACCGTCGACGACGTAGGCGCTGATCCCGGCCTCGACCGCTGCCGCCGTCATCGCCCCGTCCGAGCGGTCGACAAACATCGCCACGGCGCGTTCGGTGGGCCCTGCCGCAACGGTCAGTTCTTCGAGGCTGTCGCGGCTCGGATTGGCGATATCGATCAGCACGACGTCCGGGTCGAGCACGGCGATCCGCCGCGCAAGCGCGTTGGCCTCTCCGATCACGGTCAGCTCGAAGTCGCCTGCCCCACGGAGCGCGTCGACGAACTGATGCGCCCGTTCCTGGTCGGGCTCGACGATGACGATCCGCAGTTTCTGAGCCGCGCTGTTCATCGGTCTACGATGCAGCGCAACATCCGCGGCTTCAATGGGTCAATCTCGCACCGATGAAATGCCGCGGGTGCGAGACAGCCCGAGCAGGCAACGCCGCCTCTCGCGGCATAGCGGCCTGATAGGCGAATCATGCGGGACCTGCCCCAGAGGCGAGGACTGCTGACGCGTTGCTGACCGTGGCAGCCGCCCGAGACGCAGCTCCTGTCCGGTGCACACCGCCGCCAATGTGCCTGATTGACACGATTGCCATGCAAAGCTGTCTCATCTTGGATAGATTGTGCCCTCAGACAGGATTCAACTAGAAGTTGCTTCACAATGCATGCATTACATGGCAAGCGATCCTGACCCGGCCCCGTGTCCCTGACCTAGAAGCCCCGCATAACGCGCCCCGCAGTTCGTGTTTTTGTGCTGTCGGCGCGTCGAAGAGAATAGCCGGAGTGTGTTCAAATGCCTGACATTCTTTGGTCCGATCTGCGTATGCCAGACGGGTTGAGACCGGGCCGCAACGATGTGGTGGTGGTCGATTCCGACGTCCGTCTCATCTTCGACACGACGACGCCGGTGACGATCGAGGGGCTCGTGGTCTATGGCGAGTTCGTCGTTGCCGATGACGGCGATGCCCATGCGCTGACGACGGATTGGGCGGTGGTTGCCGGCGATGGCACCTTCCGGGTTGGCACCGCAGACGACCCCTACGCCAGCGACTTTACCCTCACGCTCGCCGGCAAGGACAACAGAAACACGGTCGATCTGCGCGACTATCCCGACGGCTGCGAAGAGGACGACGGCTGCCCCGTGACCGGCGGCAGCACCTGCCATTGCGGCGATGCCGATGGCGGGCACAGCCATCATGTGATCGAGAACAACAACGCCTTCCTGATGGCGATGGGCGACGGCGCCTCGATCGAGATCCATGCGGATGACGCG
Organism: Pseudomonadota bacterium; assembly: GCA_039026635.1. Taxonomy (GTDB): domain Bacteria; phylum Pseudomonadota; class Alphaproteobacteria; order Rhodobacterales; family Rhodobacteraceae; genus Thermohalobaculum. The sequence continues at coordinate 4,203 of JBCCLX010000117.1, read as the reverse complement.
TCAAAGGAGAGCTGGACGCAGTTGAGCGTCACCGCCGAGGCGGGCGACACGCAGCTGCGCTTTACCGAAAGGACCGGTTGGGAGGTCGGCGACAAGATCGCTATCGCCTCGACCGACTTCGACCTCAACCAGGCCGAGGAGTTCGAGATCGTCGCCGTCTCCAACGGTGGCCGCACGGTCACCCTGAACGCGCCGCTCGAGTTCATGCACTACGGCGCTGTCGAGACCTATTCGAACGGCGAAGAGACCTTCGAGATCGACATGCGCGCCGAAGTGGCGCTGCTCTCCCGCGATGTGACGATCCAGGGCGACATCAACTACAATGAGACCCTCGCCCACAATCAGCAGCGCGACCAATACGGCGGGCACACCATGGTGATGCACGGCGGCGAGATGTACATCTCCGGCGCCGAGTTCGCCTATATGGGCCAGGCTGGCGTGCTGGGCCGGTACCCTGTGCACTGGCACCTCAGCGAGGATGTCTCGGGCCAGTACATCGAGAACTCCTCGTTCCATCACACCTTCAACAACGGGATCACGATCCACGGCGCCGAGAACGCGCGGGTGCAGAACAACGCTGTCTTCGAGACCGTCGGCCACGGCGTGTTCCTGGAAGACGGCTCGGAGATCGGCAACCAGATCCTCGACAATCTGGTGTTCAACCAGCGCCATCCCGGCCGCTTTCAGGGCTCGCCAGGCGGCAATCAGGACGAACCCTCCTCCTTCTGGATCGAGAACGGCGAGAACACGATCCGCGGCAACCATGCCGCAGGCGCGGAAGACACGGGCTTCTTCTTCCACAACGTGTCCGACGATGTGCAGCGCCCCTCCCGCAGCCTCGACAGCCTGGCCGATAATGGAAGCAACGCGGGGCCGACCGATATGGTCGACAACGTGGTCCACAGCTCGAACCGCGGCTTCTTCCTCAACCACGGCAGCCTCGTGCAGGACCGCAACCCCTCGGGCGATGCGGCACAGCAGCAGAAAATCGCGCCGTGGGAGGTCAACGATATCACCGTCTACAAGATCGACGGGCGCGGGCTTTACGTGCGCGGCGTCGAGGGTGTGTTCAACGACGTGGCCATGGCCGAGGTGGGCGAAGGCACGCGCTTTCGGCTGAACCAGGGCATCGACGGCGGCGTGATCGTAGGTCGCTCCGAGGGCAATATCGGCACACCGTCAACGCCTGAAGAGGTGCGGGAAGGACGCTCCCTGCCACATGGGGACCGCAACTTCTCCGGCCATCTGCTCTATGACGGCCCAGGCGGGATCAAGGACATCCACTTCGACGGCTTCTACGATGAGGCCGACTACGCGATCGATCTGACGAATGCGGTGCACAAGTCCTCCTTGCACTACTCCACAGGCCTCACCTGGGGGCCTGAGGCGACGATGCGCTGGGAGCAGCGCGTCGATTTCGGGATCAACAGCGCCGAGAACCAACAGACCTCGGAGATGCTGGTCGATCTCGACGGCAGCCTTACGGGCATTCTGGGCGGTGCTGTGCTGACCGACGAGCCCCGGTCACGCGACGCGGCCTATGGTTTCAATCGCTCAGAAAACGCCATCGTCATCGAGGAGTGGGGTGCGGTCGTCAGCCCCTTCAGCGATGTGGAGTTCATCGGGCTGATGAACGTCCGCACCGTCGATGAGAACGGCGACTATCGCGGCGCCACATCCTACGACGTCTCGACCTTTGAGATCGATGTGATGCGCAGCGACGGCCCCGTCGTCGACAACCTCAGTGTGGGCGCAGGCACCGGGCATCGGCAGACGCCGATCATCGACGGCTACACCTATGAGATGACCGTGCGCGGGGAGCCCCCGCAATTCCACTTCTGGATGACCGATATGCCGGAAGGCGCTTCGGTGATCTATCAGATCAACGGGCTGCGCCAAGACAGCCTGTTTTATCTCAAGAACCCGAACACGCGCGCGATCATCGACATTCGCGAAGTGACCTCGATGGCGATGCTCGAGGCCTCGCCCAACACCGCGATCTTCCGCGATCTCGCGACCGGCGAGACCCACATCAAATTCGTCTCGGAGATGTTCTACGGCTGGGATTTCGCGCGCCCGCAGGAGACGCGGAACGATGCGCTGACCGGCGGTGTGATCGTCAATGTCGATCAACGCAACCAGTCGCGCGTGGATCTCGACGCTCTGCCCTATGACGACCCGGCCGGCGGGCCCATCGACGATCCGGTGGATGAGAACACTGCCCCCATCGCGCGGAACGACACCGTGGAAACAACGCCCGGCCAGAGCGTCGAGGCCGACGTTCTGGCCAATGATCGCGATCCCGATGGCGATCCGCTCACGCTTTCGCTCGTTCGCGTGGGCGAGGGGCTTGAGGCGCGGATCACCGATGACGCCATGATCGCTGTGAGCACCAGCACGGAGTACACGGGCACCACGTCGATCCTCTATGCCGTCGAGGATGGTCGCGGCGGCCGGGATACGGCCCGGCTCAACGTCATCGTCGAGCCCGCGCCCAACCAGGCGCCGACCGCGCGCAACGACAGCATCACGCTTCCTTTCAACACGGGCCGGCGCATCGATGTGCTCGCCAACGATACCGACCCCGATGGCGACACGCTGACCCTTGGGATCGAGAGCGTCACCGACGGGCTCTTTGCCGAACTGCGCAACGGCCAGATCTTCGTGCGCGGCAACAGCGACCTCAACGGTGGCACCGGCCGCGTCGTCTACAGCGTGGATGATGGCGCCGGCGGCACCGATACAGCGCGCCTCAACGTCACCGTCACATCGCGAGAGAACGCGGCGCCGCGGGCAGCGGACGATGCCGTGTCTACCCCCATGGGCCAGCGCGTCCGCGTAAATGTCGACGCCAATGATACCGATGCCGATGGCGACACACTGGCAGTGACGATCGTCGAGGAGCCCGAGCACGGCGCCGTCGAGGTTCGGGGTAACGGCGATATCCGCTACACCCCCGATCCCGGCTTTTCCGGCACCGATACGATGACGTATCGGGTCGCTGACGGCTTTGGCGGGCAGGACACGGCGACCCTTACCGTCGCCGTCGAGGCCCCGGATGTCGTCACCACAGGTCCGGTCTATCTCGCGAACGCCAACGGCAACTTCGTTTTCGAGGCTGAGAGCGCGATTGATCAGGACCGCCCCGGCGGCTGGGACTTCCGGACGGCGGATCAGTTGCCGAGCGGTCATGATGCGCCGACGGGTGGGGGCTATATCGAGTCGACCGCGCCCAACAGCTTCAGCGCCCCGCGCGATCCGGACGAGAACCCCGAACAGATCCTGACCTACTCTTTCCGCCCTGATCGCGACGGCTTTGTGCAGATCAACCTCGTTGCGAGCTACATCGGCACCGATCCAAGCGAGCACAACGACACCTGGACCGGGATCCTGAAGGACGGCGTGCCCGTACCGGCCGTCTCGCCCCAGGGGGCGCCGAACCAGAGCAAAGAGGCACTCGAACCGCGCGGCACGCTCGAGCTTTACAAGACCTACCAATCCGGCGGCAGCAGCGATGACTTCCGCGTCGCCAATCGGAACATCGATAATGTCGGGCGCGCCATCGTGGTTCCGGTCGAGGCGGGCGAGGTCTATGACCTGGTGCTGATGGAGCGGTCTCAGGGCCATCAGGTCGACCGGATCGTCCTCACCTATCACGAGGTCGGCAACACGGTGGGCGTTGGCAGCTCGGGCAATGCGGGCCCGCTGCAGGCCGAGCCGCTGTCACCGGTGGAGGGTGCGGACGATCCTGTCGAGAATGCGCCGCCGGTGGCGGAGGACGACAGCCTTGCGCTGGTCGAGGGCGGGAGCGCTCGGATTGCCGTGCTCGCCAATGACAGCGATCCCGACGGCGATCCGCTCAGCCTGACGGATGTGGAGGCGGGCAACGGGCTGACGGCCGAAATCGTGGGTAACGACCTGCAGATCGCCGCAGAGCCCGGCTTCAGCGGCACGAGCACGGTCTCCTACACTGTGAGAGACGACGCGAACGCCACCGCCCAAGGCACCGTGACCGTCACCGTCTCCGAAGCACCGCCCGCGCTCGATCCCAATGGGCTGGCCGCGATGGCCGATAGGATCGTCTTCCACTTCGACGGCAACAACCAGGATGCCGACGATATCGCAGCGATTGCGGTTGCGGCACTGCTCGCCAAGGCCGGCGGGATCGAGAGCAAGACCACCTTTCTCTATGGCAACAACCTC
>JBCCLX010000116.1:0-11201 GCA_039026635.1 Pseudomonadota bacterium | reverse complement strand
CGCTGCCGCCGAGGATGCCGTCGATGAACCTGAACAAGACCGTGATGCTCGCGCTGATCCTGCCGTTGGTCGCCTGCGGTGTCGCGCTGCAAATGCTGCTCCTCTACGATGTCGAGAGGTTGAGCGAGCTTCGCGATCGCGGCCAACTGATCGAGCTGACGCGCAAGTCGAGCGCCCTCATGCATGAGCTGCAGATCGAGCGGGGCCGCACCGTCGGCGCCATCACCGCTGATTTTGCCAGTGCCTTCGTGGAGCCCGTGCGGGACCAGCGCGACGTCGTCGATCTGCGCTGGGCCGAATGGACAGGCTTTCTGGCCGCGAGCGAGCTTCTTGAGCGCGTCCCAGAGATGGAGGCGTCTACTCAAGAGGTGATCACGGCGATGGGGGCGATCGAGCGCTTCCGGATCGCGGTCGACTCCGAAGCCGTGACGAAAGCCGAGGTGGTGACGCGCTACACCGACCTGATCAATGCGCTGCTGACGCTCGTCTACAAATCCGTCGATCAGAGCCCGAACATCAAGCTCGCGTCTCTCATGCTCCCGATGGTGACCCTGATCGAGGCCAAGGAGCATGGCGGCTTGGAGCGCGCCTTCGGCAGCGCCCTGTTCAACGAAGCCGCGGCAGGTGCGGTATCGCCCACAACCTACGCGGCCTACTTCAACCGGCTGCGCAAAGAGCAGGGCGCGCTTCGCCGCTTCATGTCCCATGCCGCCGAGCATCACAGGACAGCGTTCAACGCCACGGTCCGCGGGGGCGATGTGGATCAGGTGCACGCCTGGCGCGATGTCCTCAAGGATATCTCCACGACCGGCGACGGCGATGGCATCTCAGGCAAGGACTGGTTCGATGTGGCGACGACGCGGCTCAATCTCTTCCGCGAGGTTGAAGAGGGGATTGCCGATGAAGCCTCGGGATCGCTGGCGCGGCAGGACAGCGCCATGGTGTTCCGTCTCTCGAAAGTCGGCACGGTCGGGGCGCTTGCGCTGCTGATGGCGATCGGGCTCGCCATCTGGGTCGGCGTCCGGGCCGGTCGTGGTCAGGGCGGCTATCCCTGGCTCACCCGGAGCGCCGCGACCGGTCTGGGCTCCTTTGCCGGTGAAAGCCCCTCCGATGATCTGGACACGACCCTCGGCAATCTGCGCAGCCTCAGCGACCGGCTCGCCGCCACAGCGCCTGCGACGGAGGAAGGCCGCGTGAGCGCTGAGCAGCGCATGGCGCTCGAGGCTGCTGAGGCCGAAAGGCACGGCCGATCTCGAGAAGTGATGGAGCGGAAACTCTCCGCCATGGCCAAAAAGACCGGCGCTGCCGTCCAAGAGCTCATCGATCAGGCGGACCGCCTCTGTAAGCTAGGCCAGCCGATCCCTGACCGGGCGGATGAGAAGGCCAGCACCCTTCAGGGCCATGTTGTGGTGTCCGCGAGCGGTGATCAACCGCCCGAAAAGCCCCAGATCCTGCCAAGCACTGCCGAAGACCCGCCACCGGCGAGCGTCACGATCTCCGAAGCGGCGACGGCGATCAAAGTGATCGCCGAGCGCGTCACCGTCATCCAAGATGCTGCCCATCAGACCGATCTGATCGTCCTCAACGCCGCCGTCGAGGCCGCGCGGGCGAGCAATCAAGGGCTCGGCTTCGTAGTGGTCGCCCAGGAAATGCGCAAACTCGCCGACTGTTCTGGCCGCGCTGCGGAGGAGATCGAACGCCTAGCCGGCAAGGCGATTGATGCTCCGGATAAAGGAGACGCCGCGACTCAAAGGATCCTCTCCGAGATCCTGCGCACCGCAGAGACAATCGACCGGATAGCGCGCTTGGCGGCCGCGGAGAACGCGGAGATGGCCGAGATCAGGAACGCGCTCCACGCGCTTGCCGCCGGCAAGAGCGCGTCCACCGGCATGGTTGCGAACGCCCCTCAAGGGCGCCCGGGTCACGCACAACCGCTCTCGGAAACCAACGGCGACACCCCGACAGAGACGCCCACGCAGACGCCAGGACCCCTCACAGAAACAACCCGCCATGTCGCCTAGCAAAGCCCGTGACAGGGGAGCCACGCGGTTCCGGCTCCATGATGCCGTGCAGGGTTCAACGCCAAAAGCCTTCAACCACATCAGTCGGATCACCTCACCCACGACGTCCGTGACGCTCAGGCTCCGTCGCTCGTGCTCCCAGAGCCGGACACGATCTGACAGGATCGAGCAGAACCACCGCTACCCAAGTTGCCCAGTCAATCCAAAGGCAGCGACCCTAGATCCCCCATGGAGCCGGGGCATAAGCTGCTGGACGGTCATTGATCAGACTGGGAGAGACGCTAGGCGACGATCTTGTAGGCCCCCGGTCGGTAACGGCTGGCGAGGAGCAAATGTTCAGGGGCAAAACTCCCCCTGTCACGAACGCCCGCGCGGACAAAGCCGGATGCGGCCGCTTTGGCGTGCCGCGAGATCGGGAATGAACACAACGTATCGGCACAACAGCTCAAAGCTGCGGAGAAGCCTTCCCTTGGGGGTAACCCGTCGTTCTGGCGTTCCGGCCGCCTCGCTGCATCGATCGACAGGGCCTTTGGAGGCTTGCGTTCTACCGGTGCCCTACCTGCTGGGGGGTTAGATCATCCAGGCTATCGACGGTGGGCACTGCGCGTTGATCGCAGTAGGTTTGCCAATCGGCAAACTCGGTCCACCCGCTGACGAAGACGAAGTCTATCCCGGCTCCGACGGCCGCTTCGTGATCGTATCGACTGTCCCCGAGGAGGAGGGCCGGCGGGCGGATGGCGCTGGTGCGCCTCTCGCGCTCCAAGATCGCGGGCTTCGGCGTCGGGCTTCCGAAAATGCCACCATCGACAGCGCCGATAGTCCCCGCTTGGCAAACACCTCTCGCAGCTCCTCCTCTGCGCCGCCGGAGGCGATCAGCCATCGCGCCGTCGGCGTTGCGGCGCGCAGAGCCTCCAGACCAGCGGCCACCTCACAACTCATCAAGCCGTCGTCCAACGCATCTCCATAGGCGCGGAGCAACGCATCGTAATCGTGAGGCGCATTACGCCCGAGGATGGCGGTCAGAAAGTGCTCGAACTTGCGAAAGCGCGAGACCCCACCGTGGGCGAGGTGATGGGCGACCAAAGCCTCTGCTGCGGCCGCTCCATAGGGGGTCGCCGCTTTACGGAAAGCCTCCGTCTTGAGGCCGTTCGAATTGAGCACCACGCCATCGCAGTCGAAGATTAGCGTCTTATAGCGTCGCAGATCGATCATAGATCCCTTTCAGGGACAAGGCGATGTCATAGTCCTCTTGCTCATCGATATCGACACCGGAGATCTTTGCAACAATGTGCTTAATGGGGTTAGCACCCAAAAAATACCCCTCAGAAAGGGTGCGCCCGCAGTCTCTCATGTAAAGGCCGTTTGTCACTCTGAAGAGGCCAGGGAGTTCTTGACTGATTGTATGATTGCGATCTGCTTGGTAGTTTATTGGTCTATCTTGCCCCCAGAGATAGTCGTGGAGTTGGTTGACTGTCACCAAGCTGTCATGGCTCTTCGCCCGCACCACTTTATCGAGATAGATCTCGAAGGCTTCCCGATACTCTTCTGGGCGCATGAGCGGCACGACGACCGTGACCCAAGCGAAGTGTTGGGTCGGCAGATCCGCGACGATGCCGGTGATCACGTCGGAGAAAGAGGCCTGATGGCCGACACAAAGATGCTCGCGCCGGGGGAGAAAGCGGACACCGGTCTCCGCGGCGATCTGGCGGACACGCTCAGAATTCGAACTCAGGAAGATCCGTTCGGGCCGCTGGACCTGTTTCAGCTGTTCGATTTTCCAGCTCAGGAGGCTGTGACCGGGGCCGAAAGGCAGGTGGATCTTGTTGGGAACGCGCTGCGATCCTTCGCGCACGGGGATGACGACGGCGATATTATCGAAGGGGTTCACGGCTGCCTCATGCCTTGAGCGCCAGCACCGCATCTCGAAAGATGCTGACGTCGACCGAATAGGCCACATAGGCGACCGCCTGCCGTCGCGCTTCGGCCAACAGTGCGGGGGTGTCGCAGAAGATGCCGAGCGCGCGGTTTCGCGCGCGCGCCGCCGATGAGATCCGGCTGATGGCTTCCAGCACTGCCGGTGAGGTGATCTCACCAGGTGTGCCGACCGATTGCGAGAGGTCGTAGGGTCCGATGAAGAGCACGTCGACGCCCTCCACGGCCAGGATCTCGTCGATCCGAGCGACGCCTTCTGCGCCCTCCACCTGAAGGATCAGGGTCTTGCGGTTCTCACGCGCGAAGTACTCGGCTTTGTCGACGCTGCCGTAGCCAGCGGCAGCCACGAAGCGGCAGATCCCGCGGGCCCCGATGGGGTGAAAGCGTGCGGCCTCGACCGCGCGTCGCGCCTGATCGGGGGTCGCGATATTGGGAACCTGGACCCCCTCGGCGCCCAGGTCATAGGCCATGCCGATCGCGTGGTGATCAAGCGCCGAGACGCGCACAATCGGCATCGCGCCGCCCAGGCGAGCGGCCCGAATATGCTGCTGCACCTGATGCCAGTCCGAGGGTCCGTGCTCGCGATCCAGGATCACGAAATCGAGCCCGGCGAGTGCCGCCGCCTCGATCATCGCGCTATCCGTGGTCTTGCAGAAGATCCCGAGACGCGAGGCCTCGGCGGTCGGCACGGCAGGCGGGCTCATGCCGCCACCTCCGGGACATGGCCGTAGATGCTGCGCCGCGCGACGCTATAGGCCGTGGGGGTGAGAGAGATGACATCGATCTCCGGCGCTGCCGCCTGAAACTGCGTCAAGAGCGCGTTCATCTCATCGTTGCGCGGATCGCCCGAGGGATAGCCGTCAAAGCCTGTCAGGAAGATCCAGCGCGCCCTGCCACTCGCGGCCATCGCAAGCGCATAAGCCGCGACCATGGATTTCGGGACGGTGCAGGCGGTGTCCCCGAAGGCGAAATGCTGCGGTTCGACCTCGATCCCGAAATCGAGCAAGCCGCGCTCTCCAAGCGCCGCGCGCACGGCTGACGGCAGCATCGAGACCGGCGTGACCAGCGGATGGGGCAGGCGACCATGCGCCTCCCCATCGGCGAGAAGCCGAACAGGATGGCAGGCCACACGCAGGTCGATCAGCTCCGATGGCAAGGGCATATGCGTGTTGAAGGCCACCACCACCGGACGGCGATCGCGCACAAAGCGCGCCACGGCGGCGGCATGCGCGGCACCGGCGGGCCCTGGGGCGAGCAGCAGAACGTCCCGCCCCTCCAGCATCGTGGCCGGCGACCAGCTTCCCTGCACCGGGCCGACATAGAAGTTCTGGGCAAGCTCCAGGCGACTGTTGGAGAACTTCTTGCCGCCGTCGAGCCGGAGCTGCTCGATTGAGCCCAGAATGTCCTCGGGGCTGAAGCGCGCATCGCCGACCATTTCCTGCACGAATGTCGGATGGATGCCGTATTTGCCCGAGAGGTAGTAGTAGGGGTTGGAGCCCCAGCCATAGCGTTCTTTCAGCGGCAGAAAGTCGTTCTGGATCAGCTCCAGCAGGGGCACGAGGTTAGGGTCGCGTGGACCGGGCTCCGAGGTTTCGATCAAGAGCTCCTCGGTGCGGGCATTGCCCGGGCCGCGGCCCATACCGGTGACTGTGGCGTCGAGCCAGGTGGCGCCCGCCTCGCAGGCGCGCAGCGTATTGCGCAGCGCCAACCCCATGTTGTCGTGCGTATGGATGCCGATCGGGCCGTTCCATCCCTCACGCAGCCAGGAGACGATCTCCTCAGTCGCCTCAGGCGTCATGCTGCCCATACTGTCCGCGAAATAGAGCACGGCGATAGGGTATGCGCTGGCCGCTCGGGCAAGATCCACGACCTCGGCACGGGTGCGATCGGCGATCTGCATCAAATTGAAGCCCACAACGTAGCCGCGCTCGCTCAACCAATGGGATGCCGGCAGGGCCTTCTCGAACTCATGCACATGGCAGGCGATGCGAACGAGGGAGACGGGGCTCTGCGCGGCGGTCTCTGGAAAGAGCCGTTCGAGCGCCCCCTCCAGCCCAAGATCCGTTAAAAGATCCGCGCCGTTCAGCATCACGCCGATCTGTAGATCCTCGGGGATCGTCAAGCTACGGATGAAATCGTCGCCGGTATAGGCGCAGGCGCCCTTGAAACCATTGTTCTGGACAAACCGAAAGCCGAGCTCGACGCAGTCGATCCTCGCTGCCTTCATGGCGGCCAGATAGCGATGAATCAACTCAGGCGCAAAATCCCAATTATTGTAGTAACCACCGTCACGAAGCGTACAGTCCAGTAACGTCAACGCGCGCATACTTGCCCCACCTTTTACCAAACGCCCATCAGGAAGCTGAGCACTTCGTCTACTGAAATCGTTTAAGGTAAAGTGGTTTGGATAACGTAAACGCAGCGCACCCTGGTGGGGCTGATCGCTATAGTCGAACCGGTCTGAAGAGGGAGGCAGCTGTGGCGTCGATATCGCCATAGCGGTCGATGCTCTGTGGCAGGGCGGCCACCGCAAGACCCGTGTCCAGAGGCCAGGGGGCATCCACAGCGCCCGCGCCGCGCGCGATCTGGCGCGCTTGGGTGCAGAGCCTACCGGCCACGAAGAGATTGCCGGTCTCGGAGTACTCAAACTCCTGCTCGAAGTCCTGACGCGTCAGATCCTCTACCATCGCGCAGAGGTCCCCGCGTGCGCCCTCCCAATACCCTTCAGCCTCCTCCCGCGCCCCATCGGCAAAGGCGAGCAGGCCGAGGAAGTAGCGGGCATCGAGGGTGTGACGGCGCAGATGGGGGCGAACCAGGCGGTTGTCGGTCTGCAGGCAAGCCTCAAAGAACGCCGCGGCCTGCTGGCGTTCCCCACGATCGAGGGCGAGGACGGCCTGTGCGCGCAATGCTGAGACCCGCCAACGGCGCGTCTCCTCGGTATCGGGCAGGGCCTCGAGGGCCGCGAGACTTCGATCGAGAAAGGCGCTGGCAGAGCGGCTCATCGCCGCCGTCGCGCTCGCACAGGCGAGGAGGCCGTAGGCGAAGGCGAGGCCAGCAACACAGCCTACATAGGCCTCGTCGCTGGGCGTCGGCGTTGGCGGATCACGCTGGGCGATGGCCTGGCAGAGACGCTCAAGCTCCTCAATCTGCAGCAGCGGCCTGCGCGCGGGGGCGCCGAAGCGGGCCGAGAAGGCGCTCCAGGGCAGCGTCGCGAGCGGCGCGATGAAGTCGATGCGGGAGAGGCTGAGGTAAAGCTCGGGTGAGACTGCGGCTTCTTCCAACATCGCCGGGATCTCCCGCTCGGCCCGCGGGATCGAGATCTGCGACGGCCGCTGGGGACCGTGTTGATCCTGTGCCAAAACACCGCGAAGCACGAAGCCCTGCGCCTTCGCCCAGGCAAGCGCCTCGGCCGCCTCTCCCCCGCTACACCGCAGCAGGCAGGTATCGCCGGGCGCGACCATGCCCGGGGACCAGGCGCAGACGTGGCAGATGGCCGGGTCCTGATCTGCGGCCTCGGCAGCGGGGGTGCCCAAGGTAAAGACGACATCGCGGAAGGCTGACCCGTAGATCGCCTCAGCCTCCTGCAGCATGGGCTCGGAAGGCACGCAGACCTGTACCGAGGCGATGCCGGAGAAGAGCTTCAGCACCGCGCCCGTACGCCAGCGCGCCGCATCGTGCCAGACCACGCGGCTTACCCCAAGGCGCTCCAGATGCAGGCCGCGGCCGATTGAGGCCGCCAATCGTGCTGCCGCCTCGCCATCGGGGCGGGCCGGAAAGAGGAGATTGTCGCTCGAGAGCGGACCGTCGAACTGGGCCTGGCGCGGGGTTGCCCGCTCGAAGACTGTGACGGGCAGGTCGCGCCCAAACCATAGCGGTTTGCTCGAATGGACGAGGTTGACCCGCAATAGGCGATCGGCCGTCGCCCGCGACGCAAGATCACCCTCGCCGGCCAGCCCACCGCCGAGCATGAACCACCGCGTCGTGACACGTCGAAACTCGGTCAGCCGCGCCCGGCACGCCTCAAGCGACAGCGATGGCGGCAGCGCCCTGGGGGCAATAACAGTTGAGAACCCAGCATCCTCGAAAGGCAGCGCATCCGGCGGGGCCAGGAGGAAGCGCCCCGGACACAGAGCCGAGACCCGTTCGACGGCCTGCTCATCTGTCACAACGCAGACCGCATCGATGCCGTTGCGGAGGAGAACACGGGTGACGGGCACCATCTCCTCCCCAACCAGCAGCATCCGGCCGAGCCCGAAGGCACGGATCAGGGACTTTGCGGCGGACCTGCTGTCCATCTCAGACCTTTCTAGCGCCCGTTCCCACAGCCTCTCAGACAGGCACGCGCACAGCATCGGATGGCGCGACATGCCACGCAGACCCGAATGCTCTGTTTTGTTTAACCATCACTTACGACGCGGCGTGTCGGTCGCGCTTTCGCGCCGAGCACGCGTCGCCACCGTATCACAGGGGAACGCCGGGAAGCCTCGTTCAGGGCAATATCCCCGTGAGGCGCCCCATGACGCCCTCGCCACCACGGACGAAGAGCGGCGTTGGGCGAGCGTGTCCTCAGCCCTGCAGGGCCGCCTGATGGACCCCGACGAGCTCCTTCATGGAGTTGAACTGGAAGTCGACCGTCGGCATGTCGCCGGGGTTTACGGTCGCCCCAAAGCCCTCCTGGGCGTGGCGGCGATAGATCCAGCAATTCGCCAGGCCGAATTTGTTCGCCGGTGCATGATCGTGGAACATGCTCTCAGCCGTATGCAGGATCTCATGCTTGGCGATCCCCCGCCGGGCCAGCGTCTCGATCATATAGTCGAAGTTTCGGTCGGCCGGCTTGTAGCTGCCGACATCCTCGGCCGTGTAGACACCATCGAAGGTAACGCCCAACCGCGCATTCGAGCCCGAGAAGCTCGTGTTGTCGGTGTTTGTGAGCACGATCAGTTTGTAGTGCTGCCGCAGATAGGCGAGCGCATCGCGGCTGTCCTCGAAGGCCGGCCATTGTCGGACCGAAAGCCCATAGGCCTGGCACTCCTCCCAGCTAACCTCGGCACCCCATTCCTCGGCCAAGCGGCGGTAGACGACGGCGAGGAGCTCTGAGTACTTCTTCGCGGGCGTCCAGCGCTGCGTCGTGGACTCGTGATAAGCATGCGCTTCCAGGATCTCATCGCGCGAGAGCTGACGCGAAAGCTTGTCCGTCAACGGCTTGAGGCCAGTGACCATCCCGCTCTCCCAGTCGATCAGCGTGCCATAGACGTCGAAAGTCAGGGCTTTGAAGTCAGTCAGTTTCATGGGGCGGTCCTTGCGGTCGGGCGGATCGGGGCGAGGGAGCGGCTGGAAACAGCGCGCATGAACAACCTCCATACCAGAGAGGGGTCTCGCAATAGAACTCGCCGGCCCCGAAAGGCCGAGGGGTGCTCTCCCTCTCACGTGACGCTGACATCGGCCCAGCTCAGGCCGAAGCGGTCGAGGTATTTTCTGAGGCGGTCGGCGTCGTTGCTGCTGGTCTTTCGGGCGCGGGAGGCGGCGAAGAGGGTGCGGCCTGCCGCGCTGAGCGTCTGGCAGCGACGGCAGACACGGATCACGGCCGCGAGCTGGGCGAGATCGAAGAGGTCGATCGTATCGACGCCCTCGCCCAGAACCGTCCGCACCAGTTTCCTGTCGCTGTCATCGCCAGCACCTGCCCATTGCGCCTTCAGCGTCTCGATCTCCTGCTCCGCCATTGCCAGCGTGATCCGGCCGCGCGGGGCAAGGGTACACATGCGCAGCACCGAGGCACCCAGATCGCGGAAGTTGCCGGGCCAGAGCGTACCGGGATGGAGCGCGAAGGCGCGGTAGCGTTGCGCCGCATCGGCGTTGAAGCCCACGCGCGTGCCGAGCCGATGCTCGGCTTTGCGAAACTCGTGCTCCAGATTGGGCTCGATATCCTCCCGCCGGTCGCGCAGGCGCGGCAACCGGAAGGTCCAGAGGTTGAGCCGTGCATAGAGATCGGCGCGGAACTGCCCTTCAGCCACGAGGCGCGAGAGGTCCCGATTGGCGCCGGCGATCAGCTGAAAGTCGCTGGTCACCTCGTGGTCCGAGCCGAGGGGCAGGAACTTGCCGGCCTCGACGGCATGCAGAACCATGGCCTGTTCATCGGCACCGAGCGCCTCGATCTCATCGAGAAACAGGAGCCCACCATGGGCCTCACGCATCAGCCCGCGCCGCTCGGGCGCGCCGGAGGCCGCACCGCGACGGTTGCCGAACAGCGCTGCCATCCCCGCCTCCCCCCGCAACGTGCCGCAGTTCACATGCACGAAACGGCCGCGCAGGCGCCGCTGCCGGCGCTTCAACTCATAGATCCGCTCAGCAAGCGCTGTCTTGCCCGTCCCTGTGGCGCCCAGCAGCAGGAGCGGCGCGTCCGAGGTGGTTGCCACGCGCTCGATCCGGTCGATCAGGTCGTTGAAGGCGGGGTTACGGGTCTTGATCCCGTCCTTCAGCAGATCGGTGGAGGCTTCTGTAGCGCGATCGAAGCGGCTCTGCAGCGCGTTGTAACGGCTGAGATCGAGGTCGATGATGTCGAGGGTGCCACTGGGCGTGGTCTCGCCACGGGGCGGCCCCGTCTGCAGCAAGCGCGCTGGCACATGGCGAGACTCCGTGAGCAGGAACCAACAGATCTGAGCCACATGCGTGCCGGTGGTCAGATGCACATGGTAGCGCTCCCGATCCTCATCGAAGCCATAGCTTTCGGCGAAATCGAGGAGCTTGCCGTAGACCTCCTCGAAATCCCACGGGTCGGTCAGATCGAGGCGGCGGAGCAGGACCTCGGTCTCGGGTGAGGTGGCGACCATATCCGCGGCCACTGCCTGCGCGAGCCCATAGAAACGAGCGTCATGGAGCAGCTCGACGCGCGCGATCGGAAACGTCTCATGGGCACAGAGCTGGACCGAGGGGCGCCATTTGCGCTTTTGCCCCCCACGATCGAGCGTGCTGCCGAGAAAGCCGATGACGACGTTCTGCATAAGTCTTATCCGGTCTGATAAGTTGCGATCCTTCAAGATCGTAATCTATCCACCCATTTGGTGCCAGATCCGCGTTTCTGAATTTATATCAATAAGTTAGCATGTCTGCCAGTTTCTCTCGGGGCGATGAGGGAATCGGCGCATTGTCTCCCTGCAACCGAGAGGAGACAGAGCCATGGCGAACAAGACAGTCTTTGCGTCGACGCGCGGTCGGCTTGTCCCGAAGGCCGATGCGGTGAACGCCGAAGGG
>JBCCLX010000115.1:0-11202 GCA_039026635.1 Pseudomonadota bacterium | reverse complement strand
GCGTCCGCACTCGGCCCTCGGCGGACGAACACCCTTCGAGGCCCACACCGGCCTCGGAGGAACCGAACTGGCGGCATAGAGGAGAACCGGTTCAAGCGTAGCAAGGCCGCCAGACTGTTCGGAAAATGGGGACCACCTCTCGTCAGCCTGGAGCGCCTTCGAGCCCGCGAGGTGCCCCGCTGTCATCTCCACGACGAACATAGTCGCGTTCAGGGCGATGACGATCCAGAGCCGTCGCTTGTAGTCCGCCGACAGGCCCTCGAACGTCACATTTGATCCGCAGCATCCGCTCATTCAGTTGCCTTTCCGATTTTGTCCATGGCAACGTAAGGTCTCTAGTCACTAGAGGTTCAAGGGGAAAGACATGCTATCGATTGGGGCGCTTTCGAAGCGAACCAAGGTGAAGGTGCCGACCATCCGGTACTACGAGCAGGCTGGATTGCTGGATGAGCCCGAGCGGACCTCTGGCAACCAGAGGCGCTATTCCGACCGCGACGTGGAGCGGCTGAGCTTCGTTCGCCACGCACGCGAACTCGGCTTCCCTGTCGAAGCCATTCGGGAGCTGATCGAGCTTAGCGATCACCCTGAGCGGCCATGTGACTATGCCAACCGGATCGCGGCTGAGCAGCTTGCTGCTGTCCGCACCCGCATAGCCCGACTGAAGCGACTGAAAACAGAACTTGAACGCATCGCCTCAGGATGCTCCGCTAACACTATTGGCAGCTGCTATGTTCTTGATTCCTTGTCTGATCATTCTCTATGTAAAACCGATCATAACTGATAGAGTGTTTGAAAATTACGGCCGTGAAATATAACAACCTCGACATACCAATTCGAGCAATCCCAGAAGATCGGTGAAGTTCAGCTCTAAGCCCCACTTTGTCCGATGCTGTACTGCGCTTGGACGGCCGCTTTTTGGGCTACGCCGCAGATGCAGTATCACGTTACATATGGACCTAGACCCGTCCGCCGAAGCGCTATTGGGGCCTGATCGGACCCAAACAGAGGGAGCGAACCGTTTCACTTCAGCGTCCATCCTGGGCGTTGACATCTGATGCTCGAAGCCTGCGGCGCGGTCAGAGCGTGGCAGACCGGTTCCCGAGACGCTGTCCCACCCGCATGCCCACGTAACGTTGGATCAGCTCCTCCGCCTCTTCCGCTGCAGTGGCGGGGTCAGCGCCGTCATGGATGAAGGCGTGGGCGAAGGCGTCCCGCAGGTCGTCCATGCGCGCGCGGATCCGTGTCGAGACCTCCGCGTCGAGCGCCGCGATGCCGGCGATCGAGTTGCACATGAGGCACCCGCGGGGGTCGTGCGTGTCGAAAAGCGCGGCGATCCGCTGCGTTCCGGACAACGGGGCGGCCTCGCCCTCGCCTCGCAGGAGGGCGATCCCCGGCGCGACATGGCGTGCGTCGTAGTCGGCAAGGCAGGCGAGGAACAGGCCCATCTTCGAGCCCCAAGCCTTGTAGAGAGACCCGCGCCGCATCTCCATGGCGTGCAGCAGCTCCGCCAGTCCCGTGCCGTCATAGCCCCGCGCCCAGAACAGGTCGGTGGCGGCGGCGAGCGCCGTGTCCTCGTCGAAGCTGCGGGGGCGGGCCATCGGTCCTCCGGTGCGTGTCGAGCGTCATGTGGAACACCGGAACCGTTCGGTCAATAACTCACGAGCTCGTGTCCGACAGGTTGTTGACCGAACGGTTCCGAACTCTCAAATCATCCCCCGACGAGCGACGCCATCCCGGCCGCCGCCGCATCCTGGACCATCCGCCCCAACCGAAAGGAAAACGCCATGACCTTCTCCCGCCGCCTTGTCCTCGCCGTCCCGACCGCAGCCCTGGCCCTCACGATCGCGCTCGGCGCCCTGTCCCCGGCCGCCGCCGCTGGGGTCGGAGACACCGGTCAGCTCTACGGCCAATCCGACCACGTCACAGTTGGCACCGTCTCCATCGTGGAAGAGGACGGCGCGCGTTACGTTGTGCTGGGCGACGACTTCTCGCTCGACGGGGCGCCCGCGCCGACCCTTGGCTTCTCGGTAGACGGCGAGTTCGTCGAGGCCAGTGAGTTCGCGAAGCTCGGGTCGATCACCGGCGCGCAGCGCTACGAGATCCCGGCCGCGCTCGACATATCGGACTTCGACGCCTTCGTCGTCTGGTGCTCGCAGTTCTCCGTGCCGCTCGGCTCCGCCGATCTGAACTGATCCTCCCGCCGGGGCCACGCGCCCCGGCGCCTGCCTTCCCCGACCGAAAGGCTCTGCACCATGCCCGACCTTCTGACCAAGCGCGTCCATGCCTATCTCGATTATCCCGTCGCTCTCGGCCTGATCGCCTTACCCTTTCTCCTCGGCCTCGGTGCGGCAAACCCGCTGGCCCTTTGGCTTTCCGTCGCGACCGGCGTCGTGGCGCTGATCCTGACAGTGCTCACGGATCACCATCTGGGGCTCGTTCGCGTGCTGCCGTTCCGCCTGCACCTCGCCGTCGACCTCGCTGTGGGCCTCGTGTTCGTCGCGACGCCGTTCCTCTTCGGCTTCGCCGGGCTGGCGGCCGCGTACTACTGGGTTCTTGGCACTACTATAGTCGCGGTGGTACTGCTGAACGCACCGGAACGCGGCAGAATCTCCGCCTGACACGCCGCGGCTTCGGCCGGGATGTTCCCTCCCGTGCACCCCGTACAGGCCGCCGTCCCGATCCTACGGGGCGGCGTCGCAAGCACAACCGGCATACCGGCTAACACGAGGACTGCCCCATGCTCGACGCTACGATAGCTACGGCTCACCCCTCCCGAGAGTACGATGTTGACGTCGCAGTCCTGGGCGCGGGCACGGCCGGGATGGCTGCCTACCGCGAGGCGATGAAGCGCACCGAGCGGGTAGCCCTGATCGATGGCGGCCCCCTAGGGACGACCTGCGCGCGGGTGGGCTGCATGCCCTCCAAGCTCCTGATCGCCGCGGCCGAAGCGGCACATGAGACCCGCGGGACGGATCGGTTCGGCATCCGTGTCGAGGGCGTGAGTGTGGACGGCCGCGCCGTCATGGAACGGGTGCGCGCCGAGCGCGACCGCTTCGTGGGCTTCGTGACGGACGCTGTGGAGGGATTCGAAGACGCGCATCTGATCCGGTCCAACGGGCGCTTCTTGGACGACCACACGCTGGAGCTGGACGATGGCCGCCGCCTGACTGCCCGGTCCGTCGTTATCGCCACCGGTTCCCGGCCCAGCATTCCGCCGCCCCTTGAGGCGGCCGGCGACCTGCTGATCGTCAACGATGATGTATTCGACTGGACCGACCTTCCCCGCTCCGCAGCCGTGTTTGGCGCGGGTGTGATTGGGCTGGAGTTGGGGCAGGCGCTGCACCGGCTGGGCGTCAGGGTGCATCTGTTTGGGCGCGGCGGATCCGTGGGGCCGTTGACCGACCCGGACCTGATCGCCTACGCGCGCGAAACCTTCGCGGGTGAGTTCCCCGCCTCTTTCGACGCGGAGGCGGAGGTGTCGCGCGACGGCGACGAGGTTGTCGTGCGCTGGTCCGAGAACGGCGAGATGGGCGAGGAGCGGTTCGACTACCTTCTCGCTGCCACCGGACGGCGCCCCAACCTTGACCGCATCGGGCTGGAGAACACGAGTCTGCTCACAGACGGGCATGGAAGCGTGCGCCACGATCCACTGTCAATGCGCGCCGAGATCGAAAGTGAGGGGCTGTCCTCGATCTTCGTGACCGGGGACCTGACGAACCCGCCGCTCTTGCACGAGGCCGCCGACGAGGGCCGCATCGCTGGCGAGAACGCGGCGCGCTACCCCCACGTCTATCGCCGCGCGCGGCGCACAGGGCTGGGCGTGGTCTTCTGCGACCCGCAGATCGCGATCGCAGGGCGCTCCCATCGGGAGCTGACCGAGGCCAGGATCGACTTCGCCCATGGCGAGGTGTCGTTCGAGGACCAGGGCCGCGCGCGGGTCATCGGCAAGGACAAGGGCCTGTTGCGTGTTTACGGTGCGCGCGACACGGGCGAGATCCTGGGTGCGGAGATGATCGGGCCAGGGGCGGAGCACATGGGCCACCTGCTGGCCTGGACCATCGAGTCCCGCCTGACCGTCACCGAAGTCCTGCAGCGCCCGTTCTATCATCCCGTCCTAGAGGAAGGGCTTCGCACCGCCCTGCGCGGACTCGCCGCGACACTCGCTTTCGGGCCGAACCCGCCGCTGCGCTGCATCGATTGCGGGCCAGGCGGCTGAGGTGGCGCCGATCCTCCTTTCGACGGCCCTCGCGGCCTTCGACTACATCTACCTTCTGTTCAGCCTGACCTGGGGCAGCCTATCCTTTGAAGAACGACCGGACGCACTGTCTCAGGCGCAGAATACCACAACGTCCTCAATCAAGGAACTTTTCACACAGCCTCTCCGCATACCCGCCGAGCAGGCCGTATTACCGAAAAGGTCATTCTGGAAGATTTCTGAGGTCTATCGCTGCCCGGGCCACACTGAAAACATTGATGAATTTCTCACCTGCTTGCTGAGGATCAGACAGAATTCCTAGAGAAATGGAAGCCCGATCGGATCGGCGGCGCGCGAGAGCTGCCATTCGCTGAATGGCGGCTCTGTCCGCGCTCCGGACGACTCCACGGCGCTCATCGAACGGCCGCAATCCGGAACGCTAAGTGACGACGCGCGCTATCTTGACCGAAGGGCGTCGGATTTCGATCCTACCGCTCGAAGCCACGATCCTGCTTCTGCGAGGGCGCGGGAGGTTTCGTGTCCCGCGCCTTCTCAACCGCATCGCGCCGAAAGAGCTCCTCGACGCTGCGCGCAGGCTGCTGCCGGTCACCTTCCCGGTCGTGCACCCGCTCGTCCCGCAGCCGCTCAACGGCCACTGTCGGTTCGCGCCGCTCCTGCGCGGCGTGTGCGTCGAGGCGCTGCTCCGGTGGCCGCCAGTGAATGCTGAGGGGGTCGCGCTCGGCCGCGCGCCGCGCCTCCGGCGACATGCGCCGCCAGTCCGCATCGGCACGATCCCGCGCCGCCTCGAAGGCATCCCGCCGCGCGCGGTCTCCGTCATCAATCCCTGTGCGTGTCGCCCGCGCGGCGCGCGCGATGGTCTCGGACGCGATCTCGCCAAGGCGCGTGAGCGGCGAGACGGTCCGGGTCGGCCGCGCCGCCGCACGCTCGGTCTCCCGGCCCGTGAGCGCGGTCTCCTTTTGACCAGCGCGTGCCTCGACGGCCGCTGCGAGCTCTGCGCGGCTATCTGTGACCACAACGCCGGTCTCCTTTGCGCGGCTGAGCGCGACGTAGAACGAGGCCCGGTTCACGAGATTGATGCGCGAGGCCTCCGCATGGACGATCACCCGATCCGCCGTCCGGCCCTGCACGGCATAGGCCGTCCCGGCATAGGCGTGGCGCCAGTGTCCATCCGCCGGGGTTGTCATCGAGAGCGCGACCGCTCGCTCACCGAAGAGAACGGTCGCAACGGCGCCGCTACTGTCGATCTCCGCCACTGTCCCGACGCGGCCGTTCGCGAGCCCGCGATCAGGGTCGTTCCGTGTCCAGACGATCCGGTCGCCGGCCCGCAGATCGGCGGGTTTCGGCTTGAAGAGCTCCGCCGTGCTCGCGCCTTTCTCCGCCGGGTTCCAGACCACCGAGCGCCTGCCGTCCATGCGGAGGCGAAGCCGATTCTCGCCGCGGTCCACACTCTGGATCGTGGCATAGGCCCCCTTTCGCCAGGTTTCTTTGCCGAAGCGAAGGTCGCGGCGGAGCACCACGAGGTCGCCCTTCGCGTAGTTCTGCGCCTGGCGTGCCTCGGCAAGGGTGAGGCTCTCCTTTTCGAGCCGCACGCCCTCGAGCGCGTCGCCGCCGAGCGTTCCTTCACGCACGAGCCCGTCCCGGATCGCCTGGTTAACGGCCTCGCGGCCCGCGCGGCTCGGATCGATGACGATGGTGTTCTCGCGTTCGGCCGGCGACAGCGCGAGCCAACTTTGGGCCAGCGCTGCGACCCGCTCTTCCGCAGTCGATGCCTCCACAACCGTGCCGCCCGCGGCTTCGAGCATGGCGAGCGCCGTCTTCGCCTCTGCCTTCAGGCTCGCCTCAACGGCGCCTTTCATCGCCGGTTTCGACTGCCGGACGATCTCCTCGAGGCGCTCCGTGACCATGCCGGCGCGCTGCAGCTGGTCGAAGCCGCGCCCGGCCCCGACCGAGCCGAGCTGATGCGCATCGCCGACGAGGACGAGCCTTGCGCCCTGCGCCTCAGCCGCCTTCAGGAGCCGATCGAGGTCGCGCGTGGCCAGCATCGAGGCCTCGTCCACCACCCAGACATCGAGCGGTCGGGTGAGCCCGCGGCTTCCCCCTGCCCTCTCGACGCGGACGGACGCGAGATGCCGCGCGACGGTGAGGCCCGGCTTCCCGAGCGCCGATCCGAGCGTTTCGGCGGCGCTCGCCGTGGGCGCGAGGGCGACGATCCTTCGCCCGCTGCGCTCTGCGGCCGCCGCGTAGGTCGCGAGCACGGTCGTCGTCTTGGCGGTGCCCGCGAGCCCCTGGACGGCATGGACGCGGTGCCGTGAGCCCAGAAGCCCGAGTGTCGCGCGGCGCTGATCGTCGGTCCAGGCATGTCCCGCCGCCACGCTCTTCGCCTCTGCGGCCCGCAGGATCTCCTTCGCATGCCGCGGTCCCGAAACCCGCGTCTTGGCGGTCCGCCCGGCATGCTCGCGGTCAATAAGGCGCCGCTCGGCAGCCTGGGCACGCGCGGTCGCGACGCCTGCGCGTTCGACATCGGCTCGGGCCTTCGCATCGGCCTCGCGGACCTGCCGGCCGACGAGGCTCCCCTTCGCAAACGCCCGACCGAGCGCGGCGCGGAGGAACGGCTCGCGTGTGCGCCCGACGGCGAGCGCGTTCGCGGTCGCCATCAGGCGCTCGGTCGAAAAGGCGGCATCGCGTTCCGAAAGGGTCTCGACGGCCGTCGCGAGAACCCGGTCCGCAGCGCGCCGCTCGGCATCCTCGGTGACGCCCTCGGGCGTCATCGCCGCCCTTGCTTCCGCTTCTGACTTAAGCGTTTCGAGGTCCTGCCGGGCATTCTCGTCGAGCGCGCGATCCCAGATCGCCACCGCCTCCTCGCGCGAGATCGCCGACTTCTTGGCCCGCGTCGCGAGGGTGGCGCGCGTCGCAACCTCCGGCGTGGCGGTCGTCGGATCGACGCCGAATTGGCGGAGCTTCTCCTCGATCTGGACGCGCCGGGAGGAGAACTCGCGAAGCGTCGTCTCGCTCACGCCGCGGATTTCGAAGGTGCCGTTGCGGCCCTGGACGGTGTCGTAGCCGAGGCGCCGGACCGCCATCGCGAGTTCCTGCTGGTAGGCGATGCCGATCGCCTTCGAGTTGAGGAAAAGCGGGCGCGACACGAGGCTGCGCCAGCCGCGCTCTGTCTCGGTCATGTTGATCACGACCGCATGGGTGTGAAGCTGGGGATCCTGGTTGCGGCTCAGATCGTGCCGGAAGCTCGCGACGACGAGATTGCCGGTCGGGTCGTAGCGGAGGCCCTCCTTCGAATTGTAGCGGGCCGTCGCGAGCTCGCGCTCGATCTTCGCGATCGCCGCGGCGACAGCCGCGTCATGCGCTGCGACGAGTCGCCGGTCGCCGATCACCTCGGCGAGGATCGAGACGGATTTCGGGGCGGAGAAGGTGAGGTCCCAGCCGGGCTGATGCTTCCAGACGCCGTCCTTCTCGACACCGAGACGCTGTTCGGTGCCAGGCACGCGGCCCTCGAGGACGGCCTCGAAGGCCACCTTGTCGACCGGGCCGGAGAGGCCGAGGCGGTCGGCCCCGGCCCCGAGCCAGCCACTCGGGCTCTCCGCATCGCGCGTGTAGTAGTCGTCCTTGTCGAAGTAGCGCGCCGCCTGCCCGGGTGCCGCGACGGTGCCGATCGAGAGCATCAGTTGCTGTCCGCCGGACGCTGCGGCCGCACCTTGGGCGCCACGTCATCGCGCGCGAAGGGCAGGAGAGGCGCGTCATCGGACGCCGGGCCGTTCGCCGGATCCGACCGTCTCGGCGCCGCGGTCGGCGCCAGGAAGTCATCGTCGATCGTGCCACCGGGACGCCCCTGGTCTTCAGCCAGAGCGGGTTCTCCGCCACGCCCGGCGACGTCTGAGGGGCTCTCCACTCCAGCGCCCTGCCCCGCTTCCCGCTCCTCTTTCATGCGCCGGATTGGCCGTTCAGAGCGGTTCGGGTGCCTCCCTTCTGTGGCGCTCCCGGTCGCGCCATGTGCGCCGGGCGCCCCCTTCTTCTCGTACCTCTCACCGCCGAAGTCGCCGCCGTCGGCCATCCGGCCTGTTCCAAATCTCGGATCCTCGGGGGCGCCTTCCGCATCGTCGCGGTCCATCGGTCCGGCGGTCGCGCGCGCGACATCGGAGAGCGTCGCGGGGTCCTCCGCTTCCGCCGCAGCGGCCACCGGCGACCAGCCGGCGGCTTCGAGCGCATGATAGATCGTCTCCTCTTCGGGCCGACGCAGAAGCGCCGGAGAGCGTGCCGGCGGCGCGTCGCGGCGCTTGTCGAAGGCGAGCTGGATGCGCCCGACCGGCCAGTCGCCGGGAAGCATGAGATAGAGATGGAGATCCGGCTGGCGCATGATGTCGCCGGCCATGACGATCGGCTCGGTGGTGCGCGACATCGAGATCTGCGCGCCGTCCATGGTCGAGGAGGTCGCGTAGCGCATGCCCTCATGGACGTGCTCGATGACCGCGTTGCCGATCGAGCGCTCGACCCAAGCGGCCGTCTCAGGCTCCGGCATGCGGAAGAAGGCTTTCGTGTTGAAGAGCGAGAGCACGGTCTCGGCGGTGTCCCGCCCATAGGCAGCGCGGAGCTGCCCCATGTTCTGCAAGCCCACACAGACGCAAGCGCCATACTTCGCGCATTCGGTGAGAAGCGGCGGTAGCGAGGGCAGCTTCTGGAGAGACTGGACCTCGTCGAGCACGAGCCAGATGCGCCGCGCCCGGTTCGGCGGAAGGCTCAGAATGGTGTCGGCGACGGCATCGAGCAGCACCGAGAGCAGCGGCCGGAGCGCCGGCAGTTGGCGCTGGTTGGAGGCGATGAAGAGCCAGGGTGGGCGTTCTTTCATGCGCGGGCGGGACCTTCCAGTCTCGCTGTCGAGCCCCGCCGTGGTCGTCGCGATGAAGTCCCGGATCGAGAAGTCGGTCGTGCCGCCGGACCCCCGCGGCAGAAACCGCAGGGCCTGGGTGAAAACGGCCATGGTGGCGTCGACATCGTGCCCCGAGCGATGCTCCCCCTCGAAATGCTTCGCCGCCGAACTCCCCTTCAGGAGCTCCGCTTTTTGTTTTCGGCTGAGCGTGAGTGCGATCAGAAGCAGCTTCTCGAGCGAGCGGTCGGGCATCCGGCCGACGCGGGTGAGGAGGGCAGCGAAGAGATCCTGGGCGGCGGCGTGGAAGAAGTTGTTCTCGCCCTGGACACTCGGGATGAGCGAGCGGGCGATCCGCATCGCTTCCGAGCCGTCGCGGATCTCGGCCCAGGGCGACCAGGGCGGGCAGCGCCGGTCGAGCGGATTGAGCAGCACGTCGCCGCGCTCCCGGTCGTAGAACGCCTCGGTGAAGTCGCCGACCTTGTCGAAGACGATGGCCATCTCGCCGCGCCGCTCGATCTCCGCGAGCCAGCGACGGAGCGAGAGCGATTTGCCGGTCTGGGTCGTGCCAAGGAACAAGATGTTGCGGTTGAGCGCGGTCTCCGGGACCGGCACGGGCCCGATCCGAAAGCCCGAGGGGGCGCCGCGGCGGCGCACGAGCCGCGCCAGCGCGGCGGCCTCGACGACCTCGCGGCCGCGCGCAAGACGGTCCGCCGTCGCCCGCCGGCCCTGCCAGTAGGCGCCCGCGAAGATCAGGATCGCGAGCGGCGTGCTGAGCCCGAGCGCGATGCCCGAGGCCATCAGCATGCGGTTGAGCACCAGCGTGCCCTTCTCGATATGCCAGGGATCGGCGCGGATCCGGTCGGTCGTCCAGATGCTCGGACCGCGCTGCGTGGTGAGCTCGAGGGCGAAGGGTTCGCCCTCGATCACATCGTGCCAGGCCCAAGCGACATACCATCGGGCTGCCCCGAGCAGGGTCTGGTTGGGCGTTGTCAGCGCGAGCGTGCCGACGACGCCGACGGCGCAGAGCACGAAGACGAGGCCCGAGAGAAGGGCGGCGCTCCGGCCCTGCACGAGCGCCTGCAGGCGCAGGAGATCGAGGCCCCGCGAGAAGGGATCGGTGAACTCGAAGCGTCGCTGGCGCCGCCCATCCATCGCCTCAGCCCGCCCGTTCGCGGGGCTCGAAGCCGCCTTCGCGGCGTCCCGAGGAACCGTTCAGCGGCGCGGGGAGATCGCCACGACGCTCGACCACGGTGCCCCGCGAGAGACGCCGTGCCATCGTCAAAACGGCCTCCAGACCCTCCTCGGCGACGCGCTCGCTCTGCGCGCGAGCGCCGGTCATCGCGCCCTTGGCCGCCTCGGAAGTGAGGTCGATCCGCTCGCCGAGACCGTGCAGAAGACCGGCGCTCTCTCCCCTGAGGATGGCGACTTCGCGGGCGAGAAGGTGGACACCGGTGCAGACTGTCTCGAGCGCCGCGGCGATGGTTCCGTGGAGCGCGCGGGCTTCGTCGAGTGCCGCGCCCGACATCTGTCGGGTCTCGACGAGAGCGCCATCCAGCGCCTCGACCGTGGCGCAGAGCTCGCCAAGCCGACGCTCGGCCTCGGCCATCCGCCCGCCTTCTGTCGCCGCGCGGATGAGTGCGGAGCGCGCAGTTTCGGTGTTGGTGCGGCCCTGCGGCAGCGCCGCGAAGACCGCGCGATCGACGCGGAGGGTGATCCGGATACTGTCGTCCTTGGCGCATTCTGGCGCACCGCAATCGGGGTGGTCTGTCATTCTGGCAATCCTTTCCCGTCGCCCCGGAGCAGTGCGCCGAGGCTGTTTCAGATCTCGATGTCGTCGGGTCGGGCCCGATCGCCGTGGCCAAGCCGCGGGCGCCGGACGCTCCGTCAGTCGTCCTCGGGGGGATCGACGTTGCGGTCGCCCGCATCGGAGACCACGAGCCGCAACCGGCTTTTGGTCTCGCCATCTTCACAGCGCTGCGGGGGGGCCAGGCTGAGCCGCCCGGCGAGTTCATCGAGATCGCGGCACCCGGAGGCGAGCACCAGATCGATCACGGAGGAGAGGCCTTTCGACGGTCCGTTCTGACCGTAGAGTCGACAAAACGCTTCACGG
>JBCCLX010000114.1:0-11302 GCA_039026635.1 Pseudomonadota bacterium | reverse complement strand
TACATCAACTATATCGACTGCTTTGATGGTCGACATCCCAATGTGATGGTGCCTGAGGAGATTCCGCATGACGAGTTTCAATCAATCGAGGATATCAACAACTATCTGCTGAACCACAAGCAGGTAGTCGATTTTATCGAAGGGCGCGACAAGAAGCCGAAGTTCGTGTTCCTGATGTTCGACAATCAGACCGAAAAGCTATCGAAGGAGCTGAGCGCGGAGGTCTGGTTCCCCAAAGCCAAGCTGCGCGAACGTGTGGACAACAAGATCGAGACCGTGCGCATCGGCAACAAAGCGGGCGTGCCCTCGGTCCCTAACACGCTCTCGGAAGTGAAGGATTACGCCCATCTCGGACGGCTCGCCGATAAGGCGGGGCTCGGGCACGACCTCGTCCTGCAATCGGCTTTCGGCGACAGCGGCCATACCACCTTCTTCATCAAATCCGAGGACGATTTCCGCCGCCATGAGCACGAGATCGTGGGCCAGGGCGAGATTAAGATCATGAAGCGCGTGGATGTACGCGGCTCCGCCATCGAGGCCTGCGCCACCTCGCAGGGCACCATCGTGGGCCCGCTGATGACCGAGCTGGTCGGCTTCAAGGAACTCACGCCCTATCGTGGTGGCTGGTGCGGCAACGAGATCTTCTCGACCGCCTTCTCCCCCAAACAACGCCAACAGGCGCGCGAGCTGACCTTCAAATTCGGCGAACAGCTGCGCAAGGAAGGCTATCGCGGTTACTTCGAGCTCGACTTCCTGATCGACCGCAAATCCGACGAGATCTATCTGGGCGAGCTGAACCCGCGCATCACCGGCGCTTCGTCGATGACGAACCACGCGGCCTTCGCCCATGCGGACGCGCCGCTCTTCCTCTTCCACTTGCTGGAGTTCTCCGGCCAGCCCTTCGAGCTCGATGTGGACGAACTCAACGCCCGCTGGGCCGATCCCGACATGATCGACAGCTGGTCTCAGATGGTCATCAAGCACACCGACGACACGGTCGACATCCTCACCGAAGCGCCTGAGAGCGGGATCTACCGCCTGCTGGAGGACGGACGCGTCGCCTTCGACCGTTTCGACTATCATCGCCGCGCCGTGGAAAGCGAGCAGGAGGCCTTCTTCCTGCGCATCCTCAAGCCCGGCGACTATCGCTATGAGGGCGCAGACCTCGGCATCCTCGTCACCCGCGGCCGCTCCATGACACCGAACTTCCAACTCAATGGCCGGGCCAAGCAATGGATCGAGGGCATCAAGGCGAAGTTCTCCGCGAAGCCGCTCCCAGCCGCCGAGGCCGCGCCCGCGATCTCCGATCCGGCCTTCAAGATCATGTAGCCCCATGACCCTGCGGTTCCGCGCGGTCTCGGAGCAGGAGCCGGGGCCGAAATGGGCGCATCTCTTCGCAGAACACTGGCCGCATTACCGCCGATGGTGGGCGCGCGAAGGGGTGACCGCACGGCCCCACTACCGGGACAGCAGGCAAGCGCTCCTCACTCATATGCCCGAATTCGAAGGCCTCTACGATCGGCTCTGCAATCTCGCGGGCGGGGGCGACGAGGCCGCGCGCTTCCTCAGCTTCTTCTCCCCGCCCCCCTATCTCTCGGGCTGCAGCCAGGCCCTCTGGCCCGGGGCCGAGCCCGTGCTCGTGCGCAACTACGACTACAATCCGAAGGCCTTCGACGCTCTCGTGCTTCAGACCGGCTGGGACGGGCGCCGCGTCATCGGCATGTCGGACGGGATGTGGGGGCTGGTGGACGGCATGAACGACGCAGGCCTCTCCGTCTCCCTCACCTTCGGGGGACGGCTCGTCGTGGGGGACGGGTTCGGCGTGCCGCTCATCCTACGCTACGTGCTCCAGACCTGCGAAACCGCCGAGGAGGCCGGCCGGGCCCTGGCCCGTATCCCCTGCCATATGAGCTACAATGTCACCGTCGTGGATGCCGAGCGGCGCTATCTGACCGCTTATCTCGCGCCCGACCGGTCGCCCGTCCTCTCCCATAGCGCCGTGGCGACCAACCATCAGGAGCGCGTGGAATGGGCCAGCCATGCGCGATTTACAGCCACCGTCGAGCGCGAGCGCTTCCTCCTCCAACGCCTGACACTGCATAGGGAGCCCGAGGAGACGTTTACGGCCGCCTTCCTGAAGCCGCCCCTCTACTCGGTGGCCTTCGCCCAGGGCTTCGGCACGCTCTACACCGCCGTCTACCGCCCCCGCCTCGGCACCATGGAGATCCGCTGGCCCGGCACCGCCTGGCCCTTCAGCTTCAACGCCTTCCCCGAAGGCGCCCGCGACGTCCGCTACCCCGAACCCGCAGCCGTCCCGGAGAGCTGATGGCTGACAGCATCTCATGCAGCGATCGAGGGCCTCAGGTGACTGTCTTCGCCTGGGACAAGATCCTGCGCCCGGTGATGGCCTTCGACATCACGGGCCAGGTGGTCTGGGCGGCGAGCTACGCCCCCTTCGGCGCGTTCGAAGAAATCCGCGCCGACACCTTCAGCCTGGAGAGCCAACACCTCCGCTTCCCCGGCCAATGGTTCCAACCCGAAACAGGCCTCCACCAAAACTGGCACAGAGACTACGACCCCAAAACAGGACGATACCTACAAGCAGACCCCCTCGGACTGGTGGATGGGCCGTCAGTCTATGGGTATGCGAGGCAGAGACCTGTCGCACTCAGCGATCCGAGAGGCTTAGCGGTTTGCGCGGGTGCGTGCGTGGGTGCTGGCATCGCGATTACTGTTCGCGTGTGCGCGCCCCACGCCGCTAGAGCAATTCGCCAACTCGGAAGGCTGATTGCTCAAGGGGTCAACGCCGTGGTTCAGAGCGTGGGGTGCCGGGGTGATGATCGCCACGACTGTGAAGATGAAAAAAGCGTCATAGCGATGCGAAAGATCGCAATATAGGTGTTCGAGATTGCAGTGACGCGGAGCATAGGAGTACCCTTCAGTATAAGCTCAAAGTAAAGAGAGAGCTTCTCGAAGCCCGCATCGACAGTGATACACGTATTGGCGATTGGGATCCTACGCATATGGATGAAATCCAAAAATTGGCAAAGTCTGTGAAGATCTGCGAGAATATTCGCAGAGAAAATGGCTGGTCGATGCCAGTAAATTTGGCGGTGTACCGACAAGAATTCCGCAATGAGTAGTGTATTTATTGAGTCACTGCAGAGGGCCTTCTCTGATCGAGAGATACCCACTCAACTCTACGCTGCTCCATCTGCAAGTTGTCCTGATCAGTTAGAGATCGATAGTTTGTATGGTGTTCATTGGATGAATATGAATAGAGTTGAGTTGTCAATCTTTGCTTTGTCAGAGTCTTACATGAGCAAAGAAGCGTTTGCCTTCTTTCTCCCTGGCGGTATGAGAGTGGTGGTAGAGGAGAACGTTTTCGAACATTCTTTCATTGATGTTTTTTTGGATATGTTATCAGAGATCGAGTGTGAGAGGCAAATAGAGCGGATTTCGACATTTTCTCGGCAAGAGATTCTTGTAATTTATGCATTTATATTTATGATACCTGAGAGTTCTTCGGATATCACAAGGCAGAAGCTGCTTATAGCAGCGATGCGCTGCATGGATATTTTGAGGGTATTGTAGAAGTCTATGGGTTTGATGGGGGTGGAGATAAGGTATTTCGAAGTCTCGTCTGAGAGGAAAGTTCTGACCGGCTCGTCTTCACAGGCCTTGGATGCATGTTTTCGTCCTAGACCACCCGACGCCCCGCTCGGCCTCACCGGAGGCCGGGTTGCTCTGACAGCTGACACGCCGCCCGCCTATCCGTCGGAGCGTCTGTTGGCGCTCGAGGACGCTGCCGACGCTGCGGTCATCGCGATCAATGTTGCGGGCTTCGGAGCGGCGTGTTTTGAGGTCTCTGCGGGTCGGTGGGCCTTCGATGTCCCGGATGTCCGTGTGGATGCCAGGGACCGGATCGAGGGGCGCCTTGTGGGTATGGGGTGGTCACCAGCCGATGGTCTTGGGAAGGTAATGGAGGAGGGGCGGTAGTGTCTTTCGATAGTCGCGCGGTCGGTCTTTTCTCTGCGGAGTTTTCGGACGGGTTTGTGTTCACGGCGGAGGTTGCGGGTGGGGTGGGGGTGGAGCTCGGCAGCCATCTCGGGCCGTCGCGACCGGGCCTGGTGCTGGATCTGGCCGGGGACCGGTTCTTCCTCACGGCAGAGGCGGCGCGGAACTATCCGTCTGAGAGCCTGTTGGCGCTGGAGGATGTAGCTGACACGCTGCCCACGCTGCGTGGCGTCGAGATCGTCATGACCACGGTCGATGGCTTCGATCTCAGCGACATTTCAGTTTCGGACGACCGGCTGGCGCTCGATCTCGCGGGGATCCGCGTCGAGGCGGGGGATCGGATCGAGATCCGGGTCGGTTTCGCCATCGCCCGGGAGGAGGCGCAGGTGCTGGCGCTGCTCTACGAGGCCGCCCTCGACCGCGACGGCGCCGTGGATAGAGACGGGCTCAACTTCTGGATCGATGTCCGCGAGGACGGCACCAGCCTGCCCGCCATCGCCCAATCCTTCCTCGATGCCGCCGAGTTCACCGCCCGCTTCGGCCCCGCCGAAAGCCTGAGCCCCGCTGATCAGTCGAGGGTGATCTCCACGTGTTCCACGCCCTCTTCGCGCAGGCTGTGGCGCTCGAAACCGAGGTGTTTGGCGAGGGTGAGCATGCCGGTGTTTTCGGGCAGGATCTCGCCCCAGATCGCGCGCATGCCCTCGGCGCGGCCGTGGGCCAAGAGGCGCTCCATCAGCGCGCGGCCGAGCCCGCGGCCCTTGAGGTCGGAGCGGACCATGACGCTGAACTCCGCCCGCTCGCCATCCGCATCGCTGGCGAGCCGCCCGACGCCCAGGATGTCGTCGCTGTCCCGCGTCTCGAAGGCGACGAAGGCGATGGCGCGGGCGTAGTCGATCTGGGTCAGCCGCGCGATCAGACTGTCGGGCACCGTGCGCATGGCGCCGAAGAAGCGCAGGCGCAGGTCCTCTGGGCTGGCGGCGGCGAAGAAGGCGGCGAAGCGGGGGGCGTCTTCGGGTTTGACGGGGCGCACGAAGACCTCGCCGCCCTTGGCCGGCAGCATGCCCTCGAGCTCGACCGGATAGGGGCGGATGGCGAGGCGCGGGTTGGGGACGGGATCGTTCATGCGCCCGCGCGCGATGACCACGCGGGCATCGAGGGCGACGGCACCGGCGTCATCGGCGAGCAGGGGGTTGATGTCGAGCTCGCAGACCATGGGCAGCGCGCGCGCGAGCTCGCCAAGGCGGACCAGAATGGCCGCGATGGCTTCGAGATCGGCGGGCGGGCGCGTGCGATAGCCCGCGAGCAGCCGCGCGATGCGCGTGCGCCCGATGAGACCCGCCGCAAGCCCCGCATCGAGGGGCGGAAGCGCGAGCGCCTTATCGCCCACGGCCTCAACGGCCAACCCGCCGGAGCCGAAGAGGATCGCGGGGCCGAAGACCGGATCGTCCGAAAGTCCCGCGATCAGCTCATGGGCAGCCGGGCGGCGCAGCATCTCCTGAACGCTGAGACCCGTGACGGTGGCCCCGGGCGCGCGGCGGGCGACCTCGGCGAGCAGGCGGCTGGCCGCGCGTCCGACAGCGCCGGGGCTTGCGAGGTCCAGCACCACTCCGCCGGCATCGGATTTATGCTGCAGATCGTCCGATAGGACTTTTAGGGCAAAGCGGCGCACGCCCTCTTCGCCCAATCGGCGCGCCGTGGCCTCGGCGATCTCCGGGTCGGGCGCGCAGGCCTCGGTCCGCACGGTGGGGATGCCGGCGGCGGTGAGCACGGCTTTTCCCTCGGCCTCGTTCAGACGCCGCGCCCCCCGGGCGGCGGCACGCGCGATGATGGCGCGCGCGGCCTCCCAATCGGGTGCAGGCCCATCGGGCAGCGAGGGGGGCACGGCGGTCAGCTCTTCGAGAAGGCGCGTGCGGCGCACGAGGTAGCCTGCGCCGCTGACGGCATCATCCGGCGTCTCGAAGCAGGGGATGTCGGCGTTCTCAAGGATCTGTGCCGCCGCATCGCCCGGGCGCGCACCCAGCCAGCAGGCAAAGACGGGCCGCCGACGGGCGCTGCGCCGTTTCGCGCGCTTGGCGGCGCCGGCGACCGCCTCGGCCGCACCCACCGGATCGGCGAGGGCGCCGGGGCTATGGAGGACGAGGGCGGCATCGACGCTCGGATCCGTCAGCACGGCCTCGAGCGCCGCACCATAGTGTTCGCCCTCGGCGCCGCCATCGAGGTCGACCGGGTTCGCAGCGCTCCCATGCTCAGGCAAAAGCGCCTCGATGGCGGTCATCGTCTCGCCCGAGAGCGGCGCGAGCCGGGCGCCCAGCGCATCCAAGGCATCGGCTGCCAGCACGCCCGCACCGCCACCGTTGGTGATGATCGTAAAGCGGTCGCCCGCAGGCTCACCCGTCCGCGCGCGGACATGATCGAGCGCTTCGGCAGCATCGAAGAGCGCTTCGAGCGAGCGAATGCGCAGGATGCCGGCGCGCGCAAGGGCTGCGTCGAAGAGGGCGTCCGTGCCCGCCATGGCGCCTGTGTGCGAGGCCGCCGCCCGCGCCCCCTCCGTCGCCGCCCCCCCCTTGAGCGCGATCACGGGCTTCACGCGCGCCGCGGCCCGGGCGGCCGGCATGAAGGCGCGCGCATCCTCGATCCGCTCGAGATAGAGCAGGATCGCGCGGCTCTCGGCATCCTGTGCGAGATAGTCGAGCAGATCGGCCATGCTGACATCCGCCTCGTCACCGAGGGCGACCACATGGCTGAAACCAATGCCGCGGGCGGCGGCCCAGTCCACGACGCCGCCGATCAGCGAGCCCGACTGACTGATCAGCGCTAAGCGGCCGGAATGGGCGCCGTGGCCGGGTCCACTCGCCTCCCCGGGCAGCGCGCGACGCGGCGCAAGGCTGGCATTGAGATGGCGCGACGGGCGCAGGATGCCGGCGGAGCCGGGGCCAAGCAGGCGCAGCCCATGCGTACGTGCGGCCTGGAGCATCTCGGAGGCCACAAGCCCATGGCGCGCGATCCCGGGGGTCATCACGAGGGCGGCTCGGCAACCGGCGCGGCCCAGATCCTCGATCACGCCGGCCACCTTGGGGGCTGGCACGGTGACGATCCCAAGATCCGGCACCCCTGGCAGCGCCGCGACCCGCGGGACGCAGGGCAAGTCGCACACGCGCTCATGCTTGGGGTTCACCGGCCAAATCGGCCCCTCGAACCCGCCGGCGATCAGTTCTTCCAGAACGGCTCGGCCGGCTGCACGCTCACGCTCAGTCGCGCCGATCACGGCGATGGAGGCCGGTGAAAGCAGCTGGTCGAGATGGCGGATCGACATCGGGGCGACTCCTCCGGGCCTTCGCAGTTGCAGCACCGCCATGATGACGGCTCCCTGCCGCGCTGCAACAGCGGATGCGTCGATTCCGACCGATGCCCCTGCTGTCCGCGATCCCTCCCTGAATGCTGCCCCCGGGGGAACTGCCCTTTGGTGCTGCACCGCGTAACGCCCCCTTAAGCACGATGGGCCTATGCCGAAGAGGCGCCGGGACGGTCGGCGCCGCTCGAACAGGCGGGAGAGGTCATGAACGAAATGGCGCCAGGGGCCTCGACCGCCGCCCCCTTTTCTCCCGTCCTGCCAGGCGCTGCGCCGCTCGAGCGCGCGGCAGCCGTCTTTCGAGATCGGGTTCTGTCGGCCCGGCCGGAGCGTATGACACGCTCGATCGACAATGCCCTTTCCGCCGCCCTGCGTCTGGTCGGTGATGCGGCCGCGCCCGGCCTTTTGCGCACCCTGCCCCATCTCTTCGAAGATCGCGCTTTCGCAGCGCGGGTCAGCACGCGGGCGGCAAAGCACGACCCCGCCTTTATCGCTCGGATCGCAGAGGCTGATGCTCATCGCGCCCGCGCGGCCTGGCTGGAGGCGGCAACGGCCTATCGTGCAGCGTTGGAGCTTTATCCGCTGCATGGCGGGTATTGGACGCAGCTTGGCCATATGCGCAAGGAGGCGGGCCTGATGGCACTCGCGGAAGCCGCCTATCGCTCGGCCGCGGCACTGTCTTCGCCGGCGCAGGACTGGGCCGAACATCTCGCCTTCGTCTGTCGAGAGACCGGCGCCGAAGTCGAGGTTGCACCCGCCGATGCCACGCTGGGTGCCGCGCGACCGCTCGATGCCGCCCCCATCGAGATCGAAGCGCGCGCGCTCTGGGAGACGTTTCTCGACTGTCCGTGCAGTGACGAGCGGCTGGCCGAAGCCATGCGCCATCCGAGCAAGCGCCGCCTGATCGAGAGCCTGATCGAGGAGCCGAGCTTCATCGAGCGCAACCGGGGCTTTCTGGCGCTTCTGATCGCGGAGGATGCCGCATGAACACACCGAGGGTCAGCGTCGTTGTCTGCACCTACAATCGCGGCGCCCATCTCGGGCACACCTTGCGGGGGCTGACGGCGCTAGACTACCCGGCCTTTGAGATCGTGGTGGTGAACGGTCCCTCCACCGATGACACCGCCGAGCATCTCGAGGCGTGGCGCGACCAGATCAAGATCACGGAGTGCCCCGAGGCCAACCTCTCGCGGGCCCGAAACGCAGGGATCGCCCAAGCGGCTGGCGATGTGATCGCCTTCCTCGACGATGACGCGATCCCCCATCCCCGCTGGCTGAGCGCGCTCGTCCGTCCCTATACGGATCCGCGCACGGGCGGGGCCGGGGGCTATACGATCGATCACACGGGCGCGCGCTGGCAGTGTCGCAAGACCGTCTGCGACCGCTTCGGCGGCGCCCGCCATATGAGCCCGCATTTCGACGTCGATCCCCTGAACCGACCGCAGAGCCCGTTCTACCCAAGCCTTCTCGGCACGAACTCCAGCTTTCGGGCCAGCGCGTTGCGCGCGATCGGCGGCTTTGACGACACCTTTGCCTATCTCCTGGACGAAACCGATGTCTGCCTGCGCATCGTCGATGCCGGGCACCGGATCGTCTATGTGCCGGACGCGGTCATCTTCCATCAGTTCGCCGCCAGCCATATTCGCGACCCACAGCGTGTTCCTCGGACGCTCTATCCCTCCGCCGTCAGCAAAGCCTATTTCGTCAATCGCCATGGCGCCCGCCTGATGCCAGAACGCGCCCAGGCCGCCTTGAGCGCCTATGAGCGTGAGATCCGCGAAGCCAATGGCTGGCTCCGTCGCGCAGGTCGGATCACCGGGGAGCATGAGTCCAGTCTCAACGCCGACCTCGGTTGGGGCATCACGGAGGGAACCGCGCGCGCCCGCGCCGCCGATCAGCGCCCCGGCGGCAGCCTCCCGTCGGCGAGCGCTGCACCGCCGAGCTTTCGCGCCATCGACGCCGCTCGGGCCGAAGAGCGCCTCCGCGTCGCCTTCGTCTCCCGCGCCTACCCCCCCGCGGGGCAGGATGGGATTGCCCGCTGGACGGCGAGCATGGCGGCGGCTCTCGCGGCGCGCGGCCATGAGATCCACGTCTTGGCCGAGGCTGAGGAGCGGCGGCTTTCCTACGCCAACGGTATCTGGGAGCACCGCTTCCCGGCCCGCGGCGGCGCGCCGGAGGCGCTGGCCGAGCAATTCGATCTTCCGCCGGGCCCAGCAGCTTGGGCCGCCGCCGTCGGGGCGGAGATGACGCGCCTTCGCGCCTTCGGAATCGATATCGCCTCAGCGCCCATCTGGGATCTGGAGGGCATCGGCTGTGGCGCCGTGCTGCCCACCTGCCTGAGCCTGCACACGACCTATGCCTTGGCGCATCCGTCCAAGCCGGACTGGGCGCTGCGGCCGATTTATCGCCACGCTCATGTCGACCGCATGATCGCGGCAGAACGGCGGATGCTCGCCAACGCGCCCATGATCCTCGCCAATTCGGCCGCGATCGTCGGGGATATCGAAGAGGCCTACGGTGTCACGTTGAAGGGTCGCTATACGGTGGTGCACCACGGCACGGCCGACCCGGGCGAGGGGCCTGTGCGCGACGATGGCGCGCCAATGATGCTCTTCGCCAGCCGCTTCGAGCAGCGGAAGGGCTTCGACCTCGCCCTTTTCGCCGCCGATCGGTTGCTGCAGCGCCATCCAAGCGCCCGGGTCGTCTTCGCGGGCGATGCTCTGGACGAAGAACGCCGGGCCCTTTTGGAGGGGCTCGGGCTCTCGCGGCTGACGGACACGCCGCGCGTCGACTGGGCTGGCAAGCTGTCGCGCGAGGCCCTTGACGGCCTCATGAGGCGCGCCGACGTCGTTCTGTTCCCGAGCCGCTACGAGAGCTTCGGGCTGGTGCTGATCGAGGCTTTCGCGGCGGGCACCCCGGTCATCGCGCTCGACACACCCTCAGCACGCGAAGTGCTCGGTCCCACCGGGAAGGCCGGCGTACTGATCGAGGCGGGGCCGGGCACGCCTGGTCAAGAACCATGGATCACCGGCGGCGCGCTCGGGGATGCGGCGGTCGAGCTCCTCACTCATCCGCAGCGCCTCGCTCGGATGAAGGCCAGTGCCCGTGAACGCTTTCAAACCGCCTTCACCCTCGAGGCGATGGGAGCGGCGGGGGAGGCCTTCTTTCATCGCCACCTCGCGCGAGTGCAGGGCACAAAAACCGCCGAGGGGCACGCAGGCGGGATCGGTATCAAGGGGGTAGCATGATCATCGATGGGACGACGGTCCATGGTACGGCCATGGCCTTCGGTCTTTGCCTGCCCGAGCCGGCGGTCGCCGCGCGCATCGCAGCCAACCATGGGCGGCTTGCGGAAGAGCGTCTGGCCCATCTCGTGCTCGACATCCGGGTACTCCGTGCGGAGCCCGACCTGCAGCACAAATTGCGCGAGACGGCTCTGAGCGTCTGCGCGGCGCCGGCAACCAAGCGGCAGAACCGCGGCGATGTCACGGCGGCTCGGGCTGCGACGCTGGCACAGGCGGATCGCCTCGCGGCGATCTTGGATGGGGCCAGCACGGACCTGGGCATGCCTCCGACCGACCTCGCCTTGATCGCTGTCGATGATCCTCTGGCCGCCTTTCTCGACACGATCGCGCCGGAAGAGGACGCCTGATCACACAGGACAGCGGGGGCGCTCACGTGGGGCAGTTCTGCACCACGCGCATCCCAAATTCCGTGGTGTAGGTGGCAGCCAGCATCAGCCACACGAAAAGGACGACCTGTCGCCAGGGAAGAGGCGTGCGCGAGGAGGGTGTAAGCAGCATCTCTCGCCGCCGGCGCTGCTCGAGCAGCCAACCGCCCAGCACTGCAACGCCAACGAAGACGAGGGATGAGGCGTCGTGAAACGCGCATGCCTCCGCAGCCTGTTGCAACTCTGCCCCCAGATCCCTGTGGTGC
>JBCCLX010000113.1:0-11306 GCA_039026635.1 Pseudomonadota bacterium | reverse complement strand
TTCGGAGCGCATGAAGACTTCGAGGAGCAGAAACTCCTTCGGGTTGAGGTCGATCTCGCGTCCTTGGCGCCGACACCTCCGTCTCTGCAGGTCGATGACAATGTCACCGGCTTGCAGTTCGTAGGGTTGAGCATCGATCGCCCCCTGACGGCGGGCCATCACCTCGATCCGTGCCGCCAGTTCGCTGAAGGCGAAGGGCTTCACAAGATAGTCGTCCCCCCCGGCCCGCAGCCCTTCGACACGATCCTCGACCGCATCCATCGCCGTCAGGAAGATGGCGGGCGCCTCGATACGGGCTTGGCGCAGGGTCTTGAGCACAGCCAACCCGTCGAGCCCGGGCACCATGCGATCGAGAACCAGCACCTCGTAGCGCTGCGCCATCGCAGCGATCACGGCCTCTCTGCCATCCGTGACCAGGTCAACCACATGGCCAGCTTCGCTCAGCCCCGCTTCGATCCAAGCGCCGAGCGTGGGATCATCTTCAAGGACGAGCACGCGCATGCTTCGCGTTCCTTTGTGCCTCGACCCCCGACCCAGGTCACGACGTCTGCGGACGGCCCATGAGAAGGCGCGCCGCCATCGCGATCCCGATCTACCTGCCGAGTTTTCGTGCAAGGCGCCAGCGTCAACCGGCTGCAGCTGGCTGCGCAGCTGTCTCGCGCAACTGCAGGGGATGGTGTCCCCCTGCCACAGGCTACACCTATCATCCATTCCAGAAGCTTCCGACAGGGGCCTCCGGTATGCAGGGTGTGGGCGCGTTAGCGGCAGGATCGGCCTGTTTGGCTGCGCGTTGAGGAGATCACGATGACTATGATCGATATCGCGAAGGCGTTCTTCGAGGCCTGCGAGACCGGCGAGAGCTGGGCGGGCTGCGCTCAATACTGCAGCGATGGCGCGAGCTTCTCATGCCAGTCGGCTGCCCTCGCGGATGTCCAAACGCTCGAAGCCTATGCCGAGTGGATGAAAGGCTTGCTGACGCCGCTGCCCGATGGGCGTTATGAGCTCAAGGGTTTCGCGGCTGACACCGATCGAGGGGTCGTGATGGCCTTCGCCGCTTTTCACGGCACCCATACGGGCGACGGCGGACCGATGGCGCCCACCGGGCGCAGCACCGTCTCGGACTACGTCTACGCAATGGACTTCGCGGACGGGAAGATCACGCATATGACCAAGATCTGGAACGATGGCCATGCGCTTCAGGAGCTTGGCTGGGCTTGACGGTTTAGAGGCGTCGGTTGGCTCAAACCGGACACGGGCCACCCCTGCGCCGTGGATCCTACCTTTGAATGCCAGCCATCGGTCGCCCTGCGGCGCCCTCTGGTAACGCGCGATTTGGTGCATGAACCGAGACGCAGGGGTTTTAGAGCAAGGCCGATGCTCTAGGTGCCCTGAGGGTCAATAAGAAACGATGCGGGAGGCGATCTTGATCGAGGTCGATCGGCCATGGACAGCCTTCTACGGTCCAGACGTGCGAACAGAGATCGAGGCGCCGGCCTATCGCAACCTGCCCGATCTCATCAGTTCGGCGGCGGCAACATACCGAAAGGCACGGGCGTTCACCTGCTGTCTGCCCAATGGCATGAACGGAACGCTGAGCTTCGCCGAGATCGACGAAATGTCGGACGCGCTGGCCGCCTATCTGCGGGAGACGGCAGGCTTGGCGCCGGGCGACCGCGTCGCCGTCCAGATGCCGAACTGTTTGTCCTATCCCGTCGCCGCCTTCGCCGTCTTCAAGGCCGGATGCGTGCTGGTCAACGTCAACCCGCTCTACACCGCCGAGGAGATGGCCAAGCAGTTTCAGGATGCTGAGCCCCATGCGCTGATCATCGTCGACCTCTTCGCCGACAAGATCCCCGCTGCGACACAGGCCCATCCGATCCCCAATGTGATCGTCACCCGGGTGGCCGAGTTCTTCCCCTCCATGCCGCGCTGGATCGTCGGTCTGGTGCAGAAGTACTGGGACCAGTCGGTCAAGCCCATCGAGGTCGCGCATATCCGGCTACCGGACGCGCTGGAAGCGGGCCGCCGTCGCATCAAGGAGGATCATGTGGCGGTGAACGCCTATCACCAGACCATCGGCGCCGATGACATCGCCGTTCTGCAGTACACGGGCGGGACCACAGGTGTGGCGAAGGGCGCGATGCTGACCCATGGCAACCTGCTCATCAATATGGAGCAGGCGATGGAGCTTCTGGGGGGCGGTCTAAAGCGGGGCGAAGAGGTCATTCTCACGGCCCTGCCGCTCTACCATGTCTTCGCGTTCACGGTGAACCTTCTCGCCTTCTACTGGATCGGCGCGCGCAACATCCTCATCCCAAGCCCAAGGCCGCTCTCTAACCTTAAGCGTGCCTTCGAGAACTACAAAATCACCTGGATGAGCGGGGTGAACACGCTCTTCAACGGGCTCTGCAACGAGCTGTGGTTCCTCGATACCCCGCCGAAGCACATGAAGTTTGCCGGTGCGGGCGGCATGGCGCTTCAGTCATCGGTCGCCGCGCGGTGGCGGGAGGTCACGGGCTCGGAGGTGCTGCAGGGCTATGGGCTGACCGAAACATCGCCCGTCGTCACGTTTGAACCTTTGGGCAAGACGCGCGCAGGAACCATCGGGATCCCGGTGCCAGCGACCGAGCTCGCCTGTTTCGACGACGATGGGAACCGCTTAGCCTTGGGTGAGACCGGTGAGATCGGCGTGCGCGGCCCGCAGGTGATGAAGGGCTACTGGAACAAACCGGCGGAGACAGCCACCGTCATGAACGGCGCCTGGTTTCTGACGGGCGATATCGGGGTGATGGACGGTGACGGCTACGTCCGCATCGTGGATCGCAAGAAAGACATGGTCGTCGTCTCAGGCTTCAACGTCTATCCGAACGAAGTGGAAGACGTGCTCAGCGCGCATCCAGCGATCCGGGAGGCGGCGGTGATCGGCGTGCCGGATGGCGCCACGGGCGAGGCGGTCAAAGCCTTTGTCGTGCGCTCCGATCCGGCGCTCGACGTGGCCACCGTCCGGGCCTACTGCAAGGAGCATCTGACGGCCTACAAGGTGCCGAAGCAGGTGGAGTTTCGCGAGGATCTGCCGAAGTCCAATGTCGGCAAGATTTTGCGCAAAGACCTGCGCGCTGGCGCCAAGGCTGCGTGACGCGCGATGGTGGGCCCTTTCGAACAGGCGCTTCTCGCGCTGATGATCTTCGCGATCATGCTGGGGATGGGCGCGTCGCTCACGCCGCGGGACTTCCTGCTGGCGCTGAAGCGACCGCAAGGGCTGCTGATCGGCGTGGTCAGCCAATATGGCATCATGCCGGTGGTCGGGAGCCTGCTGATCGCGCTGCTGCCGCTCACCGAGGCCATCGCCGTTGGCGTTCTCATCATGGCCTGCATGCCCGGCGGGACGACCTCGAACATCTTCACCTATTTCTCGAAGGGAAACCTGGCGCTCTCGGTGCTAATGACCGTGGCGTCCACCATCTTCGGTGTCGTGCTGATCCCGATCATTCTCGTGGTCTACGCGAGCGCCCTGGATCTGCAGATCCCGCGGGAGAACATCATCATCACCCTGGTTCTGCTGCTAGTCCCGGTGGCGATCGGGATGGTTCTGCGCTGGCTGAGCGCCAATGTCGGCGCCGTGGCAGAGTTCCTGGGCTCGGCTCTTGCCCTCTTTTTCATCGCCTTCATCGCGATCAGTTGGATCCCGCGGAATTGGCACTTCCTGATGACGACCACATCGGCGACCTATCTGGCCTCCATCGGTCTTGGCTTGTTTGGCATCGCCATCGGCTATGCCTTCGCGCGGGCCTTGAGACTGCATCCGCGCAACGCCCGCACGGTCGGCCTTGAGACGGGGATCCAGAACGGGCCGCTGGCCATCGCCATCATCACCTTCACCTTCGCGGCGGATGAAGCGCAGAGCTACGTGGCCGTGCCCGCCCTCTATTCGCTGTTTATCGTCATCACAGCGACTGTGGTGACCCTCGTCTTCCGCCGCGCAAACACCGCGGCGGAGCAGAAACTGCCAGACGGCTTGCTCTGACGGCGGAACGGGCCGCAAGGCTACGCAGTCACCAGCGGTTCTTGCAGGGATCGCTCACCGGGTCGCAGAGAGAGCCACGCACCATTCCGGATGGACAGGCTACCGTCACGACCCTGGCCCGTTCCAGAAACCGAGCGTCGGCCTTATGCCCCGGATGCCCGATGCTGAACGGATGCATCACGCGTCCGTCCTCCGCTTGAAGACCGACTTCGCGAGCCAGATCAGGCTTCCCGCGACGATCCCCCAGACCGCGCCGCTGACCCCAAGCAACGACATACCGCTGCCGGCGATCAGGAAGGTCAGGGCCGGCGCCTCGAGCTGATCGGTCTTGCTGAAGGCCGCCGTGATGGCGGCGATGAATGCCGGGATCAGCGCCAGACCGGCCACGGCTGTGATCAGCGCCGGCGGCGCGACGCTGGCCAGAGAGGTTACTGCCCCGGCCGCGAAGGCGAGTGCGACGTAGCAGATGCCCGAGACCATCGCGGCCCAGTAGCGTCCCTCTGGATCGCGTCCGGCATCATCACCGGCCATCATCGAGGCAGTGATGGCAGACATGTTGACCGGGATAGCCCCGAAGGACGCGATCCCAAGGCTCACAAGACCCGTACTGCGGATGAGGAAGGGCCGCTTGACCGCGTAGTTGTTCAACTCGAGCACCGCAAAGCCGGGAATGTTCTGCCCAGCCATGGTGACCAGATAGAGCGGCAGCGCAATGGAGATGGCCGACGTCAGGGAGAAGCTCGGCGCCACGGTTTGCACATCGGGTCGCCAGTCAACCGCGAAGGCTCCGGCACCATCCGGGGGATCAATCGCGAAGAACAGCACCGCAATCAGCACGATGACAGACAGCGGCATCGCCAGCAGTCGGTTCCACGCGAGCCCAGCCATCCAAGCAACCAAGACAGGCAGCACCAGCAGGGGTAGACTTCCCAAAGCAAGGGCGGGCGCGAAGCACAGCTTCAGAAGCACCCCGGCAAGAAGCGCGCTTGCGATGGGTTTGGGGATGGCCGCCACCGCGCGCGCTAAGGCCGGGATGATGCCGGTCAGAACGATCAAGACAGCGCAGACGATCATGGCACCGACGGCCTCGCCAAAGCCTCCTGGCAAAACGGCGCTCGCCGCAAGAAACGCCGCACCCGGCGTCGACCAAGCCACGGCGGCCGGGGTGCGCGTCACGAAAGGCAGCCAGATGCTGCAGACCCCCATGCCGATCGTTGCAAAGAACAGACCCGTCGCGGCTTGCGCCTCCGTCGCCCCCATCGCCGTCAAACCAGCAAGCACGATCGCGAAAGAAGCAGAGTACCCCACAAAGGCCGCGAGAACGCCGATGTAGAGC
Organism: Pseudomonadota bacterium; assembly: GCA_039026635.1. Taxonomy (GTDB): domain Bacteria; phylum Pseudomonadota; class Alphaproteobacteria; order Rhodobacterales; family Rhodobacteraceae; genus Thermohalobaculum. Next base: position 5,946 of record JBCCLX010000113.1, on the reverse strand, counting down.
GCAGAGGGAGTTGGGCCTTTCATCCGGGTGGTCCTTTTGGTCGGTGGGATCTGTGGTTACTCTTTGTGACGGGGCCGTCTTGCACCAGAGCGGAGATCCGACGCGGTGCATCAAAGAACGGCAAGTCCCGGCTTTCTCAGTCGTTGAGCGCCCCGATCCCGCGACCGGCCGAAACGCCGAGCACGAGCACGCCACCCGCAAGAGGGGCGCCGACCATGAAAGGCCGGAGCTTGTGGCTTGCTCGTTGCCTCTCTGGTTAACGCAAGCGGGTCTCGTGGGCGTATTCGGCGCCGTGACGGCGGATTGGAAGCTCTTGCTGGTGCAGAGCGTCCCCGCGGTGGCGGCCCTCGCGGCGATTCTCCTCTCTCGTGAGAGCGGCCGCCTCGAGCGCTAACGCCCGGCGCCCCCACCCCGCCACACAGAGCCGAAAGAGAGCGCATCATGATCCTTCGCACACCCATCGCCTTCCTCGTGCTGGCCACAGCGGTCGGCTGCGCACAGATCCCGCCCAAGGAGTTGTCGCTCTATGCGGAAAGCTACGAGACGGCGCGGGTGGCGGGTGATTTGTTGCTGGATGAACTGGCGCCGGTCATCGATGGCGAGCGCGCGGACTGCGACATCGACCCCGCCACGGGCTTCAGGCCCTGCTTCGACCTCGCCGTTGCCCTTGGGCCCACGTATCTGCGGCGCAACGAGCCGGTCGATCTCCGCATCCGGCGCACGGCGCTCTCCACGATCGCGGCCTACAATCAGCTTCTCGTCGATCTCGCGGAGGGGCGGTCCGCTGCCATCCTGGGCGCGCGCCTCGAAGAGTTTGGCGATCTGGCAGGCGCGTTTACGGCACTCGCCGGGCCTGCCGCAGCGAGCGCCGCCCCAGCCGTCGAGCTCGCCCTAATCGGCTACGTCCGCGCACTCGACCAATCCACTGAGGCACTCATGAGCCTGACGGCGGCGATCCGAGATCCTGAGACAAGCACACTCGCATCGACAACCGAGCTGATCAGGCAAACGACCGAGGCGCGTATCGCGGCCATGACGTTCCTTGCTGACGTCCGAGCCCTGCGCGCCGCGGCGCCCTGAGCGTCCCGCCATTTCGCGGCAAAAAGAGGACCCTTGTCATGACACAGAAATTCTTCACCCAATCCCGTCTCGACGCGCTTCTGGCGCAGGTCACGACCACGGAACAGCTCGACGCCGTCGAGGCTCTCTGGAAGGCCTCAAAGGAGATGGAAAGGCTGGCCGCGCTGCGCAGTCTGCGCGCCAATTCGGTCAAGTTCCTGGCCGCCCTCACCGCTGTGCAGGGCCATGTCACTAAGCTTTCAGGCGCCGCGGGCCTTCTGAGGGGTCCCGATATCGAAGCGATGGAAGGCGAGATCCAAGAGCTGCACCGCCTCCTCCATCACGAAGAGAGCCTCGGCAAGACCTTCTCCTCCGGCGACACCGTGCTGCAGATCATGCGGGATGAAGAGGTGATCGCGCCGGCCGCGGCCCCGGTGGCGCTGCCCGCGGCGGATGCGCCGCTCGAGACACCGACACCGATCAACTCCTCGAACTTCGCTGTCATCGCCGACGAATATGTGCGGTTCTTTCTGGGGGTTCAAACGCGCCCGACCCATGCGTCGAAGGTGGCCGCGATGGTCGCGAAGGCCGTGGCCAACCGTCCGCGCTATGAGGCGGCGACCGTGGGCCTCGGTGTTCCTTGGTGGTTCGTCGCCGGCCTGCACCAGATGGAAGCGACCTACAACTTCGGGGGCCATCTCCATAACGGCGATCCTTTGCGCAGCCGCACGATACGCGTGCCGGCGGGTCGCCCGACGAGCGGCACCCCTCCGTTCAGCTGGGAGGAGAGCGCGGCGGATGCGCTTCGCCACCAGCGGCTGGATGGGCTGACCGACTGGTCGCTGCCCCGTGCCCTGTGGCGGTGGGAGCGCTATAACGGCTTCGGGTACAGGTCGCGGTCCATCCCCAAGCCCTATCTCTGGTCCTTTTCGTCGGTCTACCTGAAGGGCAAGTTCACGAGCGACGGCAGGTTCGATGGCAATGCCGGCTCGGCGCAATCTGGTGCGGCGGTTCTCCTCAAAGCGCTTATGGAGGCTGGCCATGTGACGCTGCAGACCGACATGATCGCGGAGGCGGAAACGGACCATGCCGATGCGCCGACGGCGGCTGACAGTGCCGCGAACACCGATGGGACGGCGCTCCCAACCCACCCGTTTGCGCGCTTTTTCGCCGACGCTCTGCCGGATGTGGACAAGTTCGAGTGGCGCGAGTTCCTTTACAAGGGCGCCTCGCATGCGGCCAACGGGCTCAACGCCGATCCGCCCGAGGCGCTGTGGCAGAACGTGGTCCCGCTGGCGCGCGCGCTTCAGGCCTTCCGCGAGGCGATCGGCAAGCCGGTCGTGCTCACAAGCATCTATCGCAGCCCCGAATACAATGCCGCCATCGGCGGTGCCGGTCGGAGCCAGCACATGGCCTTCCGCGCGGCCGACTTCAAAGTGGTCGGCGCCGGCAGGCCGACGGATTGGGCCCGCAAATTGCGCGCGCTGCGCGACGATGGCGTCTTCTCGGGCGGTGTCGGGGTCTACAACAGCTTCGTCCACATCGACACCCGCGGCATGACCGCGGATTGGTGATGCCGTGCCCGCCCCAGCCAAGGCTCGCCAGCCGATCCGCGATGCGTGCGGCACCAGCCAGCGCACCCTGCCCCCGCCGCGCATCACCCTTGATGGCAACACAGGCGATACGGGGTGTCACTCTTCGGTCTGCCCTCTGATTTGAGGCGACACACCGCAAGCAACCTGCCACCTTGGACAGCATCAGATCGGCTGGGCAGGCGAGGAGCGTCGTTGAGATGACGTGGCGCAGACGGGACGTGGTGCTCAGTGGGGCGGCCTGGGGGGCGACCTGCAGTGGCCTCGCACTCATGCCGCGCGCTGCTTTGGCCGCAGACATCGACAGCGCTCCAGAGCTTCGGACTGACGGCTGGCATGTTGGTCGACCATCGCAGGCTGGATTCGATCCGGAGGCCCTGTCGACGCTGATCGATCGCATCGAGACGGGAGAGATCCCCAACGTGCATGCGGTTCTCGTCGAACACGATGGACGCTTGGTGTTTGAGCGGTACTTCAGCGGGGCTGACGAAAACTGGGGCCGATCGCTGGGCGTCATCGACCACGGCCCCGAGACGCTGCACGATCTGAGATCCGTCACCAAGAGCGTAACCTCGGCGCTGCTCGGCATCGCGCTCGGCATCGCGCTCGGGGGCGAGCAGCAAACCGCCGTTGACCGATCGATTGCGCGCTTCTTCCCGAACCTCTCCGACGCCGACCGCGCGCGCCTGGCGCCGGTCACGCTGCATCATGTGTTGAGCATGACTGCCGGGCTCGACTGGAACGAAATGGTGGTCCCCTATACCGACCCAAGCAACGACGAGATCCGCCTCTACCAGACGGACGACCCGGTTGGGATGGTCCTCGCGCGCCCCGTCATTCAGACCCCTGGCAGCAGTTGGTACTACAATGGCGGGCTGACGCAGGTTGTGGCCGGCGTGATCGAACGCCTGACGGGTCAGCGGATCGACGAGTTCGCCGAAGAAGTACTCTTCGGGCCGCTCGGCATCTTCGATTACACCTGGCACCGCGCCTCGGCCTGGCCCGCGACGGTCTCTCCCAGCGCCGCCTCCGGTCTCCGGCTGCGGGCGCGCGATCTGGCGAAGATCGCCTCGGTGGTGCTGTCCGGCGGCGCCTGGTGGGGGCAGCAGGTCATACCCCCCGCCTGGATCGCAGCCTCGACCAAGCGTCATGTGCAAGACGTACCCTGGGGCCCGCCTGGCGCCTACGGCTACGGCTATTTCTGGTATCCAGGCAGGCTGGCCGATCTGGGAGGGCTGCACGTGATCCGCGCCGTTGGCAACGGAGACCAGCGCCTCTTCATCGCCCCTGATGAGCGCATCGCCGTCACGGTGTTCGCAGGAAACTACAACGATTTCCGGCATTTCAGCGGAGACCGGATCTTCGCTGCTTTTATGCATGCGCGACGGTAGCCTTAGCGCGCTGCAAGCCTCGATGCTTGGGCGTAGACGTGGGCGCGGCCTGCCCGGAACCGCGGCGCTGCGGACCTGCTTTGGCGGCTTCGCTACGCGCTTACCGGGATCTCACGCAGGGGTTGCATGATCGATAGGATCCGCCGCAGCAGAGCAGCGGATCATGACGGTGGAAGAGGTCCGAGCGCGCGGGCGACCTCCCGCAGCAGCGCCGGGACAGATGGCACATCAGAGCCGACGCGCGACCACAAAGTGGTTTGGCGGCACTTTCGGGAACCTGCCGGTCTCGACGATCTCGAAGCCCGCCGTGGTGATGGCAGCCTCCAGCCCCTCGGCGCTGAGCGCGGCGACCGGCGGCGCGATGCCGAGGAGGCGCATCACTCGGACGAAGGCGCGCAGCTTCCAGCCCCCGCGCTCGCCGAGGCAAACGGTCTTCGAGATGAACACCCCGCCCGGGCGCAGCCGATCCGCGATGGCAGCCAGAGCGCCCGGCAGATCGTCCACAAGATGCATGAGGTGAAAGGCCAGCACCGCGTCGAAGCCGCCCTCATGGCGCGGTGCCTCGGGCAGAGCAGCGGTGACGAAACGCAGGGTGTCAGGCTGCGCATCAGCGGCCTTCTCCTTGGCGATGGCGATCATCGCCGGCGAGATGTCGCTCGCGGTGTAGGCACCCACGCCGTCCGCTAAGCGCAGCGCCGTCGTGCCGGTCCCACAGCCGAGTTCCAATACCTGGTCCGTCGCCCCGAGATAGGTCCGCGTGCGCTCGAGCGTATGCTCATAGGCACCGAGGTCTTTCACGGGCTTTTTCGCATAGCCTCGAGCGAGGCCGTCCCAGAACGCCTGTGCGTCTTTCATGGCGTGTCCTTTCGATGGTTCACCCGGTCGGCCGACGCGACGCCAAGTCCGTGGTCCCGAGCGATGCCGGAGGTACTCCCTAACTATACGAATAGGAATTGCCCGTGAATGCAGGATCGATATACAAATTTGCATGAATTGGCAGCGTGTCGCTTTTGACTGGAACCAGGCCAAGGCCTTTCTCGCCACCGCGGAGACGGGCTCGCTGTCGGCCGCGGCGCGCGCGCTCGGGCTCAGTCAACCGACGCTCAGCCGCCAGGTCGCAGCGCTCGAGGCCGATCTTGGCGTCGCGCTCTTCGAGCGGATCGGGCGCTCGCTCTCGCTGACCGGCTCCGGGCTTGAGCTGGTCGATCATGTGCGCGCGATGGGCGAGGCGGCGGGGCGCGTCTCTCTCGCAGCGGCGGGCCGATCGGATGCGATCGAAGGGCGCGTCGCGATCTCGGCCAGCGACGTTGTCGCCGTCCACCAGCTGCCCCCGATCCTGGCCCGCCTGCGGGCATCGGCGCCGGGAATCGAGATCGAGGTGGTCGCCGCCAATGAGATCAGTGATCTGCAACGGCGCGAGGCAGATATCGCGATCCGCCATGTGCGCCCCGAGCAGCCCGATCTGGTCGCCCGCCTCGTCCGGGAGACGACGGCGCATCTCTACGCTGCGACGAGCTATCTCGAGGCCCACGGCCGCCCTGCAACGCCGGCCGATCTTAGGGATGCAACCTTCATCTATCCCGGGCGGTCCGAACCTATCATCGCAGCCCTCGAAGGGCTCGGCGTCAGCGTCTCGCGCACCCAGTTCCGCCTGAGCTCCCAGAGCGGCGTCGTCTACTGGGAAATGGTGCGCCGCGGCCTAGGCATGGGGCTCATGTCGCGCGATGTTGCAGCCACGAGCCCGGAAGTCGAGCAAGTCCTGCCGGACCTGGCGCCGATCCCGATGCCCGTCTGGCTGGTCACTCATCAGGAGCTGCGCACGAGCCGCCGCATCCGCCTCGTCTTCGATCTCCTCGCCGAAGCGATCTCCGCCGATCCATCTGGCACAGGGTGATCCACCGACA
>JBCCLX010000112.1:0-11386 GCA_039026635.1 Pseudomonadota bacterium | reverse complement strand
CTTTCGAGACCATGACCTATTACGAGCGCTGGATCGCAGCGGTGACCGAGAACCTGATCGAGACCGGCGCGATCACGATCGAAGAGCTGAATGCGCGGATGGAGGACGTCGCCGCCCGCGGCGCGACCTATGGCGAGGCGCAAGGCGCAACAGGCGATAGCGACGCGGTGGAGGGAGCGCCAGCGTCGTGACGGCGGTCGCGGGCATTCTGAGCCGCGGAGCGCGCTGGGCACCGGAGCGAGAGCCGGGCGCAGCGGCGCAGCGACGCGCAACGGCGCCACGGCATGGCGGAGGCAGAGGCACCCGAGCGGCCCTGCGCCGCGTCATGCCGGAGCGTCTCGCCATGCCCGCCCGTCCTTTGACCGCTTCTCCCAGCCTGCCCGCCGCCAACGCGCCTCTGCTCGACGGGCAGAGCACTGATCATCCCTGCGCCCATGCCATCGGCCCTGAAGCCGGTGCGGGACTCCTGCGCAGCATTGCCGGTGGTCACCGCCGCGGGCGCCAGGCCGCGATCCTCGCCGCAATCGGACCGGTGCTGGGCGAGACGCTGGCCGCCCATGCCATCACACCCGGGCTCGAAACCGCGCATCTGCTGGCCCAGCTCGCCCATGAGAGCGACCGTTTCGCGACGACCGAGGAGTATGCCAGCGGCCGCGCCTACGAAGGGCGACGCGATCTCGGGAACACAGAGCCGGGGGACGGGCCGCGCTTTAAGGGGCGCGGGCTCATACAGCTGACAGGTCGTGACAATTATCGCCGTTTCGGCGCCCGCATCGGCATCGACCTGGAAGCGGATCCCGCCCGGGCGGCGGAGCCGCGGCTCTCTCTGCGCCTGGCCTGTCTCTACTGGCGCGATCGCGACCTTGGACTGCCGGCCCGCCGCGACGATCTCCTGGCCGTCACCCGTGGCATCAACGGGGGCACGAACGGGCTGACGGATCGTGCGCGCTGCCTGAGCCGGGCGAAGTCTGCCCTCGGCCTGCCCCCTGGTGCCGAACATACGCTGCTTTCGGGCCGCCGGGCCGAGACACGGGCGCTGCAGAAGGCGCTCAGCCAGCTTGGCTATCGTCTCAGCATCGACGGGATCGACGGGCCGACCACACGGGCGGCGCTGCGGGCCTTCCAGGCACGTGTCGGGCTTGTCCCCGATGGCATCGCCGGCCCGCTGACCCGCGCCGCACTCACCACAGCGCTCGCCCAACCCACCGCCTGAGGAGGACTGCTTGACGATGTCGAGACCCCTGCCCGCGTCCTTGCCCGAGATCTCGTCCCAGCCGGTCCCGCCGCCCTATCCGACCGGGGGTGGTCGCTTCGGGCCGGGCATGGTCGTGCGCATCAAGAGGGGCCGGGCGCCGGGGCATGTGCGCACGCCCTGGTATCTGAGGGGCAAGCGCGGGCGGGTCGAGCGGCTCTGTGGAGACTTCGCCAATCCGGAAAGCTTGGCCTATCATGGGAACGGGCTGCCCGCGCAGCCGCTCTATCGCGTGCGCTTCACGATGGCGGAGCTTTGGGGCGATGAGGCGGAGCGACCGAGCGACACGCTCGATGTCGAGATCTATGAGCACTGGCTGGAGGCCGACGATGCCGCATGACCATCCGGATCATCACCATGGAGAGCACGACCACGGCATGAGCCCCTCGGGCCATCCCTACCGCGCCGATGATGACCACCCGCTCAGCCACTGGCAGTGCATGGAGATCGCCGTGCGCGAGCTGATCGTGGAGAAGGGCATCGCGAGCGAGAGCGAGATCACGCGCCAGATCGCCCGCATGGATGAGCGCAATCCCGCCGTGGGTGCAGGGGTTGTCGCACGTGCCTGGACCGACCCCGACTTCAAGACCCGGCTTCTCGCGGATGGCTCCGCGGCCTGTACCGAGATCGGGGTCCAGGTCGAGACGCTGAAGCTTGTCGTCGTGGAGAACACCGAGGACGTGCATAACGTCGTCGTCTGCACGCTCTGTTCCTGCTATCCGCGCTGGCTCCTCGGCCTGCCGCCGGACTGGTACAAGTCCCGCGCCTACCGCTCGCGCACGGTCAAGGAGCCGCGCAAGGTCCTGGCTGAGTTCGGTGTCGAGCTGCCCGAGCATGTGCAGGTGCGCGTCCACGACAGCACGGCGGATATGCGCTACCTCGTGCTGCCTGCCCGCCCGGCCGGGACCGCAGGCTGGTCGGCCGAGCAGCTGGCGGGGCTTGTGGGCCGCGATGCGATGATCGGCACGGGCCTGCCCGACACCCCAACGCTGACCCCGGCGTGATCGCCCGCCTGCAGGCCGCGGCGGGCAGCGCCGCTGCGGGCCTGTCGGCCGAGACGCGGGGCGCTCTCGGCATGATCGTCGCCACCTTCTTCTTCATTTCGATGGACAGCTTCGCGAAAGGCCTCGGCGAGCATTTGCCGCCGATGATGGTCGTCTGGGCGCGCTATCTGAGCCAGACGCTGCTGATCGCGGCCCTCTTCGCCCCCTCGCTGCCCCGGCTGCTCGTCACCCGGGCCTTGCCGCTGCAGCTGCTGCGCGGCGCCCTGCTCTTCACGGTCACCGCGCTCTTCTTCGCCGCCCTTGCGCAGCTGCCGCTTGGCGAGGCGATCGCGCTCGTGCAGGTGGCGCCGCTCCTGATCACGATGCTCGCGGCGCTGGTCTTGGGGGAGACGGTGGGGGTGCGGCGCTGGACGGCGGTGACCGTCGGCCTGCTCGGTGCCCTCTTGATCGTGCGCCCGGGGCTTGGCGTCTTCCAGCCGGCGGCGATCCTCGCGCTCGGTGCCGCCTCCTGCTTCGCGGCCTTTCAGGTGCTGACCCGCTATCTCGGCAGCGCGGAGCCGGTTTGGACGACGATGCTCTACACCTCGATGGTGGGCCTTGGGCTCGCCAGCATCACCCTGCCCTGGACCTGGGTCGAGCCACCGACGGCCGCGCTGCCGGGCATGGTGATGGTTGGGGCGGCGGGGCTGATCGGGCATGCCTGCTTCGTCTGGGCGCTCACGCAGGCCCCGGCATCGCTGCTTGCGCCCTTCAACTATTGCTCGCTCGTCTGGGCCATGATCGCGGGCTTTGTGATCTTCGGCGAAGTGCCCGAGGCGATGACCGTCCTTGGCGGCAGTGTCATCGTTGGCGCAGGTCTCTATGTCTGGCACCGCGAGCGTCGGGCGAGCCGTCCGCCCTCCGGCGCCGGCTGAGCCCACAGCACCGTCTCGCCCCGTCTGGCGACGGGTCTCTGACGGGTCTGCGACTGGACCGAGGCGGCCCGGCATGGCAGAGGGCTGGGGTTCGAGGAGCACCCATGACTGTCCCGCCTGCCGATACCGCCCCTCTGCCGCAGGAGGGGGCCGAGAGCCGCCCGCCGTTGGGCCCGCGGATCGTCTCGCATGTCTCGGACCTCATGCGCCTGGCCTGGCCGGTGATGCTGAGCCGCGCGGGCATTCTGCTGATGGCCTTCGCCGATATCGCGATGCTGGGGCGCCACGAGGTTGGCGCGGCAGGGCATGCCAACCTCGGCATCGCCGTCTTCGTCCCCGTGCTCGTCTTCTGCATCGGGCTCGCGAGTGGCTCGGTTCCCGTGATCGCTCAGGCCTATGGCCGCGGGGACTGGGGCGAATGCGGGCGGGCCTGGCGACGCTCCGTCGTCTGGGCGACGGTCACCTCCACCATTGGCGCCTATATCGTGTTCCGGGGGGAGGCGATCCTGAGCGCACTCGGCCAGAGCCCCGAGCTCGCGGCCAGCGGCGGGCGCGTCGCCGAAATGCTGGCCCTGGGCCTCGTGGCCCAAGTGCTCTTCACCGTCTGCGCCTTCTACCTCGAGTCCACCCGCCGCCCCCTGCCGGCCCTGGCGGTGATGGCCGGCGCCAATATCGTCAATGTCGGGCTCAACTGGCTCCTGATCTACGGCAACTGGGGCATGCCCGAGATGGGCGCGCCGGGGGCCGCGCTCGCCTCGACCATTGTCCGTTGGGGCGCGGCCGCGGCGATGATCGCGATCATCCTGATGCAGGCCCGCCCTCGCGCCGCCGGCGTCACTGGTCCGTGGGAGACGTTCTGGGGCCCCGGCGGTTGGAGCGCGGGGTGGCCCATGCGCAAGCTCGGTCTCTCCGCGGGGCTCTCCAATGGGTTCGAAACGGTGGGTTTTGCCACCATGAGCCTTGTCGCCGGCCAGCTGGGCGCCTTGGCGCTCGACGCCTATTCGATCTCGCACAACCTCGTGAGCACCGTCTTCATGGTCGGCCTTGGCCTTGCCGTCGCCACGGGCGTGCGCGTGGGCAACGAGGCCGGGCGCGGGCGGCCGGATGAGGCCGCCTTCGCCGGCTGGACAGGGATGGCGGCGGCGGGCGTCTTGATGGGGATGCTCGCGCTCCTCGTCTTCGCCTTTCGCCCGACCATCGCGGCGGTCTATACGGACGACCCGGTGGTGGCCGCCCGCGTCGTCGCGCTCCTCGCCTTCTCGATCCTCGTCTTCATCCCCGACAGCCTGCAGGTCGTCGCCGGTCAGGCCGTGCGCGCCCTCGGCGACGCTTGGATCGCCATCGGGATCTACGCCATCGCCTTCGTCGCGCTCTTGATCCCGCTTGGCGTCTGGCTCGCGCTCGAGACACCGCTGGCCGAGAAAGGGCTCCTCCTGGCCATCGCGCTCGTCTGCATCCTCGCCTTCTTCCTGATGGCCTGGCGCTTTGCCGTGCTCGCGCGGAGGCGGCGATGAGCTGGTATGCGCGCAAGGATCGTTGGGATCAGAAACTCGGGGAGCAGCTGCTCTTCGGCGTGATGCGCAGCTTTGAGATCACCACGCGCTGGATCGATCTCTGGCGCCTCTGCCGCCTGCTCGCGCCCCTCGGCGGCTGGGTGATCGCGACCCTGCCGATGACGGCGCGGCGGCTCAAGCGCAACCTCGCGCTGATCCACCCGGAGATGCCGGACGACGAGCGCAGCCACCTAATGCGCGCCATCGGCAGACACGTGACGCAGCTCGCCATCGAATACACCCATTTCCGGCGTTTCCTGCCAGCGGTGCGCTTGGCGGTCGACGGGATCGAGGCGATGGTCGCGCGGGCCGAGGCGGGCCAGGGCCAGGTGATCGTCAGTGCGCATTATGCGAACTGGGAGGCGATCCGCGTGGCGCTCAAGGAGCGCGGCGTCGCCTGCGGGATCATCTATCGCCCCTTCAACAATCGCCCACTGGATCGCTACACCCTCGAGCTGATCCGCGCGGCCGGTGAGCCGGTGATGCAGAAAGGGCCGAAGGGGATGCGGGCGCTGCACAAGCATGTGGCCTCGGGCGGGGCGGCGCTGGTGCTCGTCGATCAGCGCAACACGGGCGCGTCGATGATCGATTTCCTGGGTCACCGCGCCGAGACGGTGACGGTCGCCGCGGCGCTGGCGCGACGCACAGGCGCAGCGCTCGTGCCGGCGGTGGCACGCCGGATCGATGGGCGGGGCGGCTTCTCGGTGCGCTTCGAGACGGCGGTGCCTGATGGCGAGCCGGAGGCGATGATGGCTGAGGTCAACCGCCGTATCGGTGCCTGGATCGCAGAGGACCCGGCGCAGTGGTTCTGGCTGCACAATCGCTGGAAGCGCGCAAACGATCGCCGGCGCGCGAGCGCAAAGAACCGCAGCTGAGCGTCAGTTCCCCGCGATCGCCATCGCATCGCCGGCGCGATACTGCGCCGCAGCCATCACATCGCCGTTTGCCGGCATCTGCGCCCAGACGGCGACGCCCTGCCCTTCGGCCGGTTCCGGCAGGGGCGCCGAGGCGCCGAGCCGGGCGATGATCCCGAGGGCCATGTAGGAGAGGACCACATTGGTGTAGGTGATCTCGCGCCCGGCATTCTCGCCCCGCGCAATCGCCACCGTCTCGATCTGCGAGAAGAGCGCGACGTGCAGCTCGGCCTCCGCCGGGATCTCGATCAGATCGGCCATCAGCCCCCCCTGTGAGCGGCTGATCGCGATATGGCCCGCAAAATCTTCACTGGCCGCAACAGCGCTTTCGACAGCCTCCACCACCTCTCGCGCGCGGCTGCCGACGACGCCCACGCGTCCGGCAACCACGATCTGGGGTGTGTAGACGACGCGGGCGCCCCAAGCATCGCGATAGCCGTACTGGCGCTTGGTGTGGCCCGCATCCGCAAAGGTGTCGCGCCAGCCGAGATAGTCCCAGTAGTCCACATGAAACGAGAGGGCGACGACGTCGTCGCGCTTGGCGAGCGCGCCCAAGACCTCATCCGCCGGCGGGCAACTCGAGCAGCCCTGGCTCGTAAAGAGCTCGACCAGCACGGGCCCCTCGGCCCGCGCGCGATCTGCGGCGCCGAAGGCGCCGGCAAGGGCGAGGAGGGCCGCGCCAAGGCTTTGGGCCGAGCGGCGCCAGGCGCTTGTGGTACGCGCGATCCGGCGGGCGGGACGGTCGGTGGTGGAGAACGCATGTGTCATGCGATCCTAGATACCCTTCGACCGCCCCATCGCAAATCACGAGACCGCGCGCTTTGGTGACAGAGACCCCAAAGCCACGCGGCAAATCGTCAATGGATCGTGATCTCGGTGCCCACAAGCCGAACCTCCGCGGGGCGGATCAGCTGCGCATGGGCTAGGCGCACCGAATGGATCGGCCCATCGAGCTCCCTGGCCCAAAAATCGAGAAACTTGCGCAGGACCGGGAAGCGGGGCGCCATGTCGTAGTCCTGCCAGACATAGGTCTGCAGAAGCGAGAGGGCGTCGGGCATCCGGTAGGTGATCTCGGCCGTCGCCAACGTGTAGCCGGCAAGCTGGCGCTCAAGATCGGTACAGTCCGGCGAAAGCGCCTCGCCGGGAACAGTCAATCGGGTCGTCATCAGGGGTCGTCTCGCAGTCTCCCATCGCGTTGCGCCCCCGAGCCGCGGCGCGCGTTTCGGCACGGTCCCGCAGTGGGGCGGTGACAGCATGATGCCGGAGAGTGCGTTAAGGAACTATCTGGAAAGGGCGCAGAAAATGGGCAAGACTTCGCGTGCGCTCAGCATGAGGGCAGGTCGGCTGCGGAAACTGCTGCTTAACGCACCACCATCACCGAGACGGGCGCATGGCTGGCGACCTTACCGCCGTTCGACGGCCAGATGTACTCCTTCAGGCCCGGCACATGGCTCTGCATCACGATCAGATCCGCGCCGATCTCCTCGGCCGCGCCGATGATGCGATGGTCCAAATCCGCGGTGGGATCCGGGTCGACGATGGTCTTGCTCTCGGCCTTGATGCCGTAGCTCGTGCCCTGCGCCTCGGCGAAGGCCGCGAGCTTGGCGGCAAAGGCCTCCGGGTTGGGCGCGACCGTCCCTGGCTGCGAGGCTGTGACGGCGACATAGCAGACGGGCACATCCGCCAGTTTGGCCTGCGCTGCAGCAGCAGTGAGCGCGCGTTCCAAGGTGTCGAGATGGCCGAGATCGACCGGGACCAGGATCCGATTGAACATGCGTGCGGCTCCTTCTTCAGGAACCCAACCTGTCGGCGGCAGCGCCGATGAGCCTTGCGGCACATCAAGCGCCGCCGCGGGATATCATGACGTCAGAGGGCGAGGGCGGAGCGGGAGCCACCCCTTCTTCGCGAACAGCGTCGATCAGGCCGCGCTCGCGAGGCTGCGCAGCACATAGGGCAGCACGCCGCCGTTCTCGACGTATTCCTTCTCCACTTCGGTATCGATGCGGCAGAGGAGGGTGATGGCCATCTCGGTCCCATCGGCACGGGTGATCGTGGCTGGCACCTCCTGGCGGGGGCGCAGATCGCCCTCGAGCCCGGTGATCGAGACCGTCTCATCGCCCGTCAGGCCCAGCGAGGCGCGGGTCGCGCCGCCGGTGAACTCGAAGGGGATCACGCCCATGCCAACGAGGTTGGAGCGATGGATGCGCTCGAAGCTCTCCGCGATCACTGCCTTCACGCCGAGCAGCGCCGTGCCCTTGGCCGCCCAGTCGCGCGAGGACCCCGTGCCGTACTCCTTGCCCGCGATGATCACCAGCGGCGTGCCCTCGGCCTGATAGGCCATGGCGGCATCGTAGATCGCCATCTGCGTCCCGTCCGGGCCCTTGGTGAAGCCGCCCTCCACGCCGTCCAGCATCTCGTTCATGATGCGGATATTGGCGAAGGTACCGCGCATCATCACCTCATGGTTGCCGCGGCGCGAGCCATAAGAGTTGAACTCCCGCGGCGCCACCTGGCGGTCGACGAGGTACCGACCCGCGCGCGTCGCCTCCTTGAAGGACCCGGCGGGCGAGATGTGATCGGTGGTCACGCTGTCGCCCAGCATCGCGAGGATGCGCGCGCCGGTGACGTTGGCGATCTTGCCCGCATCCGGCCCCATGCCCGCGAAATAGGGCGGGTTCTGCACATAGGTCGAGGCCGTGGGCCAGGTGTAGGTGAGCCCCCCCGCCGCATCGATGCCCCGCCATTTGTCATCGCCCGCAAAGACCTCCGCATACTTGGACTGGAAGGCATCGCGGGTGACCGTCCGTTCCACGAGCCCGGCAATCTCCTGCTGCGTCGGCCAGATGTCCTTGAGATAGACATCCTTGCCATCCGGCGTCTGCGCGATGGGGCCGCCTGCGACGTCGATGGTCATGTCGCCGGCAATCGCATAGGCGACGACAAGCGGCGGCGAGGCCAGGTAGTTGGCGCGCACATCCGGGTTCACGCGTCCCTCGAAGTTCCGATTGCCGGAGAGGACCGAGGTCGCGACGAGATCGCCATCCGAGATCGCCTTCGAGATCGCCTCGGGCAGTGGGCCCGAGTTGCCGATGCAGGTGGTGCAGCCGTAGCCGACGAGGTGGAAGCCCAGCGCGTCGAGATCCTCCTGCAGCCCCGCGGCCTCGAGATACTCGGAGACGACCTGAGACCCCGGCGCCAGCGAGGTCTTTACCCAGGGCTTGCGCGTGAGACCCAGCGCCCGCGCCTTCCGCGCCACAAGACCCGCGCCGATCATGACATAGGGGTTCGAGGTGTTGGTGCAGGAGGTGATCGCCGCGATCACAACCGAGCCGTCGTGGATGGCGTAGTCTTCACCCTCGACCGCCTGGCTCTTGCGCGCGTCCGTACCCGCCGAAGCACCACGATAGTCCGAGACCACCTTCATGAACGCCGGCGCCGCATCGGAGAGGAGCACGCGATCCTGTGGCCGCTTCGGCCCCGCCAGTGCCGGCTCCACGGTCCCCATGTCGAGGCTGAGCGTATCGGTATAGACCGGGTCATACCCGGCATCGCGCCAGAGCCCGTTGGCCTGGGCATAGGCTTTGACCAGCGCGATCCGGTCCTCGTCGCGGCCCGAGACCTGAAGGTAGCGCAGCGTCTCCTCGTCGATGGGGAAAAAGCCGCAGGTCGCACCATATTCCGGCGCCATGTTGCCGATCGTCGCACGGTCGGCCAGCGGCAGGCTGTCGAGCCCGTCGCCGTAGAACTCGACGAATTTGCCGACCACGCCCTTCTGGCGCAGCATCTCCACGATGCGCAGCACCAGGTCGGTGGCCGTCACGCCTTCCTTGAGCGCGCCGTCGAGGCGGAAGCCCACGACCTCCGGCACCAGCATGCTGATCGGCTGGCCCAGCATCGCAGCCTCGGCCTCGATCCCGCCGACGCCCCAACCGAGCACCGCCATGCCGTTGACCATGGTCGTATGGCTGTCCGTGCCCACCAAAGTGTCGGGATAGGCGACCGTCGCACCGGTCTGATCCGTATCGGTCCAGACGGTCTGCGCCAGATACTCGAGGTTCACCTGGTGGCAGATGCCTGTGCCCGGCGGCACCACGCGGAAATTGTCAAAGGCCCCCTGCCCCCATTTCAGGAACTCGTAGCGCTCCCCGTTGCGCTCATACTCGCGATCGACGTTGAGCTGGAAGGCGCGGGGATTGCCGAATTCGTCGACCATCACCGAATGGTCGATCACGAGGTCCACGGGGTTCAACGGATTGATCTTCTCCGGATCGCCGCCGAGCGTCTTCATGGCGTCGCGCATCGCCGCCAGATCGACCACCGCCGGCACGCCCGTGAAATCCTGCATCAAGACCCGGGCCGGACGGTACGCGATCTCGCGCGCGACGCGGCCGCCATTGGCCGCCCAGTCCGAAAACGCCCTGATGTCCTCAGTCGTCACCGTCTTGCCGTCCTCGAAGCGCAGCATGTTCTCGAGTACGACCTTCAGGACCGCCGGGAGCCTGGCGAACTGCCCGAGCCCCTCCTCCTCCGCCGCCGCGATCGAGTAGTAGGCGACGGACTGGGTTCCGACGGTGAGGGTGCGGCGCGCGCCCGCGCTATCGCTTCCGACGATGATCGGCATGGGCCTTCTCCTTCATCCTGGCGAGGAGCCGGGCGCTGCCGTCCTGCCGGCGCGGGCTCCAGACTTGGTTGCCTGCCATGTGGCGTGTCCGTTGACGCGGCGCAACGGGCCCTCGGGGCGCCCCACGCGCCACGGTCAGAGGCTCAGAACTGGAACGCGCGAAACTGCCCCGGATCGAGGCTGGGCCCCACCTCCTCCGAGGTCTCAAGCCCCGGCTCGCCGAGAAACTGCGCAAAGCCGACGAAAAGATCGAGCAGCCCGGCCCCGATGGCGGCGTGATGATCGATGATCTGGCCGAGGATGAAGAGCGGCACCAGGATCGTGACGGTCATGGAGAGGCAGAGCCACTGAACCGCCCAACGCCCGCGCACGCTATCGCCCGCCGCCCCCGCCTCCAGGCCCGCCGCAATATGCTCCCGCCACTCGAGCCTCAGCTTTAGGGCAAGCCCGAAGCTGGCGAGGGCGAGGTGCAGGACGGTGGGCAGCAGGGTGGAGAAGAGCCCGAGGTAGAGCCACCAATACTCCTCCGGCCGCGCCCGGATCCCCGCGACCAGCGCCCCGAGATCCAGGATCCGCTGGCCATCCGCGAAGGTGTAGTACCGCCCGACGAGCGCGATGGCGGCGCCGAGCAGGAACAGGGTCACGAGGCCCACCACCACATCGAGCGCCGATTGCGCGAGCCGCTTCCATCCCCGCCGCTGCAAGCCGCGCCGCAGAAAGTACCGCGTGGCGCCGACGGACAAGAAGTCCGCGATGCCGTTGAGGACCGGGAGGAGCCCGAGGAACAGGAGTATCGAGGCAGCATCCTCGCCCCGCTCCTCGCTGACGGGCGCGACCCGATAAGCAAACACCGGGAAGAAAGCGATCGCCAGCCCCGCAAACAGCATCACGCCGGCGGCAGCCGGCCGGCGCAGCCACCTCCCGGCGGTCCGGATACCGAGCAAGACTGCGTATGCGAATGCGAATGCGGCTGCGCCTGCGACTGCGAATGCGGCTACGCGTGCGCCTGCGGCTGCGGCTGCGAATGCGGCTGCGCCTGCGCCTGCGACTGCGGCTGCGAATGCGGCTGCGCCTGCGCCTGCGACTGCGGCTGCGAATGCGGCTGCGCCTGCGCCTGCGACTGCGGCT
>JBCCLX010000111.1:0-11498 GCA_039026635.1 Pseudomonadota bacterium | reverse complement strand
GAACAGATGGCCCAGGCGCCGATGCTGGGCCGCGAGCATGTCCACGAGATCCGTCGCCTGCGCCGAGGCGCCCTCGTGGCCCCGCGCTTGGAGGCCGATGTGATTGTCTCCCACCTCACCGTCACCTGGATGAACCTGGCGTTGATCACGGGGCTGCGGGCGCTCAACCCCGATCGACCCATCCTGCATGTGGAGCACAGCTACACCGAGGGTTTCGTGGCCAGCCATGATGTCCCGCGCCAGCGCTTCGCGACCCTTTTGCGCGTGAGCTACGCCATGTTCGATCGCGTCGTTGCGGTGAGCGGGCAACAGGGCGCCTGGCTCATGCGGCGAGGCTTCGTGCCGGCGGAGCGGCTGGTCACGATCAATCCGAGCGTCGATCTCGCGCCCTTTCTGGCACTGACGCCGCGCCTTGCTGGAGTGCCTCAGGTCTGGGGCCTGATCGGGCGGCTCGATGTGCAGAAGGGTTTTGATATCGCGATCCGCGCTTTTCGCGCCTCCGCGGGGCCCGACGACGTCCTGCGCATCGTCGGGGATGGGCCGGAGCGGGCGTCTTTGGAGGCCCTGGCGTTGGGCGATGCGCACATCCAGTTCACGGGCTGGGCGACGGTGCCGGCGGAGGCGATGGCGGCCTGCGATGCGGTCTTGATGCCCTCGCGTTGGGAGGCTTTCGGTCTCGTCGCGCTCGAGGCGCAAGCCGCCGGGCGCCTTCTCGTCGTCTCGGGCATGGATGGGCTCGCGGATCATCAGCGCCATGGCGCCATCGGCGTTGGCCGCAATTCGGTCGAGGCCTGGGCCGCGGTGTTGGAGCGGCTGCGCCATGGCGTTGACGGCGAGCGCATTCTGCGCGGTCGGCAGCGAGCACGGCGCGCGGCGCTGGATTTCGAAGCGGCCTGGCTCGCGCTTCTTGAGGAGGCCGCAGCCCCGAGCACCGTCGCCAATGCAGCCTGATCCGGCAAGGGGTGGGCGAAACGGGAGCGTGGGTCCGCCCTCACGCTCCCTTTCTTGCGTGTCGACGTGGAATGCTCAGCGCTCCTCTGTGCCGTCGCGCAGCTCGCGGGCATGGATGCCGAGGATCAGGAGCGCCGGCCAGAGGAGATAGACCTCGATCTCGATGTTCTCCCCAAAGGAGAGGATCACGAAGACGAGCATGATCCCGAGGGGCAGACGCCCACGAGCGCCCCGCGTCGCATCGACCAGCGCCAGCCAGAACTGCCAGAGCAGCGGCACGAGCAGCGCGACAAGGCCGATGAGGCCCTTCACGAACAACAGGCCGAACCAGGTGTGATGGCTGCCGATGGGCATGTATTCGACGAGGTGGGGCCCGGGCTGCACCGTCCCATGGCCGAACCAGACAGCCTCGCTGCGCCAGCGCTCCTCGGCGATGCGCTGCAGGGCCTCGCGCACGCGCGTGCTATCGGCGCGCGCGTTCTTGAACCGCTCGACCGCGCTTGAGACCAGCGTGAGGAGCGGCACGCCGAGGGCGGCGAGCGAGGTGACGACAACGCTCGCCACGCCCCAGGCCCAGGCGCGCAGCAGCAGCGGCATCATCCGCGGTCCCACCGAGCAGACGACGAGCGCCACGAGGCTCATCCGCGATTTCGAGAGCAGGATCATCGCGACGCCCGCGAGGACACCGACGGCCATCCAGCGCCGGTCCGTCTCTTCGAGCGCGAAGAGGACCATCACAGCGCCGAGAAGCCCCGCGAAGGGACACCAGGGCGCATAGAAGGACCAGCGCGGCGTCAGTGTCGCGGGGTCAGGGATGTAGAGAAAGAGCGTGAAGTACTCGGGCCCCGGCCCGCCGACCGCCTTGAGCGGGGAGACGAAGAGGACCGAGGGCAAGCCCGCATAAGGCGCGGTCAGCAGGATCGGCAGCAAGCAGAGTGTCCAGAGACCGACAACGCATTGCGCTCGCACGATGGGCGCCCGGCGGAGCGGCAGAACGGCGCCCGCCAGCGGGAAGAGCGCCATCATCGCCCAGCCCTTGGCCCAGCCGATGCTCGATTTGATCGTGGTGCCCGTGCCGAGCCCCCAGTCGAGATGGCCGATCCAAAGCGTAACGAGCAGCACCAGCATACCCGCGATCCACCCCCAAACGACCGCCGGGATCGGCCCCATCGGGCGCAGATCGGGCCGCATGGCGGGGCCAAGATAGAGCGAGAGGAAGGTGAGACCCGCGAGCATCCAGGCGAAGACCGGGCCCACCACATAGAGCGCGCCGATGGCGTAGAATGGCCAGGTCGCTCGGATCGTCCAAGAGACCATGGCCTCCGCTGGATTGGCGGGGCGGGCGCTCATGCGCTGGTCACCTTCCGGATCAGCCAGTCGATCACCGGGCGGCGCAGCCAGGCGAGCGCCAGCGCGACGAGGAGGCAGAGCGTTCCGGCGACGCCGGCCACGATCGCGATCAGGGTGCGCGGCGAGGAGGGGCTGTCGGGCAGCGAGGCCCGCTCCAGAACCTGCACTAGGGGATAGGAGGCGAAAAGATCGGCCTTCGAGGTGTCGACCCGGGCGAGGGCAGAGGCGAAGACGGCCTCGGCCACCTGATAGTCTCGTTTCAGATCGTCCAGACGGGCGGCAGCCTCCATCAGGCCCGTCACCCGCGCGTCGGCGGCCTCGAGTTTCTCGCCGAGCACGGCGCGTTCCTCGGCGAGGCCGTGGCGCTCGGCGACCAGGCGCACGAGATCGGAGAGGAGGCTTGCGCGCGCGCCCTCCGCACCAAGATCGATCGTGCCGGCGAGGCGGTCGACCGAGACGCCGGTGAGCGCCACCGCCCGCGCCTCCATCTGTCCGAGGGTTCCGCTGTAGTGGTCACGCGCTTGGACAAGCACGGGGTGACGCTCGCCAAACTCACCCCGCGCGGCGGCGAGCTCAGCCGATGCTGCCGACATGGCCGCGGCAAGCGCTCGGAACTCGGGATCTGCATGCAGCTTGAGGGCGGCGGCGGCGATGGGGGCATCGACCCCGAGGACTGTTTCGAGCGAGGCCACGCGGCTGGCCGTCTGCTGAAGGCTCGCCTCCAGATCGCGCAGTCTGGCCGCCAGGGCTTCGCGATCGCGCACGATCTCGGCGTATTGTTCGGGCGAGCTGAGGCCGCTGTCGCGCTGAAGCCTCGTGATCGCGCGCCGGATCTCGGCCACGGCGCTTTCGTAATCGGCGATTGCGGCATGCGCGCTGTCAGCCCGCCGGGTCTGTTCGTCGCGCCGCAGCGCCTCGAGATCGGCCAGGAAGGCGGCGGTGAGCGCCTCGGCCCGGGCTTGGGCGTCCTCGGGCCCGTCACCGCGCATCTCAAAGATCACGAGCCCCGTTTGATCGACCAGACGCACACGCGGCTCATCGAGCGCGCCCTCTTCGCCAAGACGCGCTGCCGCTGCCGCCAAGACGCGCTGGGAGGCCAGCAGGCGCTTGTAGGTCACCGTCGGGCTCAGCGAGGGGCTCGCATAGGGCGACGTGGCGAAGGAGGAGGCCTGACCGATCTCCGAGAGGCTGATCGAGTTCGACGCCCCCGATCCAGGGAGGATGAGGGAAACCGACGAGGTGAAGCGCACAGGCGCGAGGTGGAGATAGGCGGCAACGGGCAGCCAGAGCGCTGCGACGCCCAGAAAGGCGAGCAGCGCATAACGCGGCAGACGCCCGAGATCGTCGATCCTGCCGCCGAAGAACAGGCGGCGGATCGAGAGCGCGCGGATCGATCGGCGCAGCAGACGAACACGTCGCTCCGGCCGTGCCATCCATTCCGCCCGCAGCGCGAGAACGGGCTCGCGGATCTCGACACGCATGTTCATGACGCACCTCCCCCAAAGTGGCGGGACAGAGATAGCGCCAAGCCTCGCCGTGCCGGGTAAGGCAACGGGTGATCGGGCGGGGGCGGTTGGCGACTGGCCTATCCTTTCGGATAGGGGGCGGTCACAAAAGGCCAGCGTCCTTGGCGATCATCGCGGCTTGCGTGCGGTTCCGGGCATCTAGCTTGCGGCAGAGCGTCTTCACATGGAGCTTGATCGTGACCTCCTGGAGGTCGAGCTCGCGCGCGATCTCTTTGTTGGAGAGCCCGCGGCAGAGACCGTCGAGGACCTGGCGTTCCCGCTCCGACATGGCGGCGGCAAGCGGGTGCATCTCTGTCGCATCGGGGGCCGTCATGAAATCGAGGGGCGCATATTTCTCCCCCGTCGCCATAAAGCGCACGGCGTTGAGGAGTGATTTCGCGGCCATGGTCTTGGGCAGAAAGCCGCCCGCGCCCCGGTCGAGCGCCTGCTGAGCGATGGTCTTGTCGGCCGTCCCGGACATGATCGCGACAGGTTGGCCGCCGTTCATCTCAAGCGCCTCGTCGAGCCCGGCAAGCCCGTCCATCCCCGGCATTGCATAGTCGAGCAGGACGAGATCATAGGGGCCGTCACCCTTCATGGCGGTTCGCGCGCCGGCGAAATCCTCGGCGACAGCGACGGTGAAGCCCCCCTCCCGTTCCAAGAACGCCTTGATGGTGTCGCGGACCAGTTCGTGATCGTCAGCCAGGAGGATTTTCACGCGTATTCCCTCCGCGTTGGTGCGCGTCCCATATCAGTCCGACCCTGTGCGCGACAGCATCGCGCGGGCAACGGCCTCTCGCAAGCTGAAGGCTGTGACGGGTTTGGAGAGGACGGCGTCCACATGGGCGGCATGGCGGCGGGCCTCGGCAAGCGCGCTGCAGAGCAGGATAGGCAGGTTGGGTGAGACACGACGCACGGCTTCGGCCAACTCGGCGCCCGTCATGCCGGGCATATCGTAGTCGGTGATGAGCAGGCTCCAGCTGCCGGGATCGTCGCTGACGGCCTCCAGCGCATCGCGCGGGTCCTCACAGACGGCAACCTCGGCGCCCGCTTGTTCGAGCAGGGCCGCCAGCGTGTTGCCCACGTCGGGGATATCGTCACAGACGAGCACGAGCCTGCCGGCGAGATCCACGCTCGGCTCGGCCTCTCGTGGAGCCGACGGTGCCTCGCTCGTTCTCTCCAGCGGCCAGAAGACGCGAAAGGTGCTGCCGGACCCCAGGGTGGATGTGACCGCGACAGCGCCGTCGATCTTGTTGGCCACGCTTGAGACGACGACGAGGCCGAGACCCGTCCCGTCGTCGCCCTTCGTGCTGTAGTAGGGGCGGAAGATCCCGCGCAGTGCCTCCTCGGAGATGCCCGTGCCGGTATCGGAGACCTCGAGCACGCCGTAGCTCCTATCCGCCGAGACGGCGCCGATCAGGATGCCCGGTGGCGCATGCTCGTAGCGAGCGGGATAGAGGCGGACGGCGACGCTCCCGCTCGCGCCTCCAAGCGCGTCCCGTGCGTTGATGCCGAGGTTTAGGATCACCTGGAGCATATCGGTGGGATCCGCATCGACCTCCAGCGGCTCGGGCGGCGTCTCGGCGGAGAGCTCGACCGTGCTCGGCATACCCGCCCGCAGCAGATCGACCGCCTCCTTCACCACCGCGCGCATATCGACGCGGCGCAGATCCTCTTCCCGGGCGCCGAGGTCCATCAACCGTCCGATCAAGGCGCTCGCGCGTTGGGTGGCCGAGAGGATCCGGTTGACGTGCTCCTGCTGCTCCGCGCGCTGAGCGGGATCGATATCGAGGAGCGCCGTGCTAGTGCTGATCACCGAGAGAAGGTTGTTGAAATCATGGGCGACGCCGGCGGCGAGTTGGCCCACGGCTTCCCGACGCTGTGCCGTCTGAAGCTGATCGCGCAGTCGCGTCCGCTCCCGCTCGGCCCGGCGCCGCTCGCCCACATCGCGGGTGACACAGACGATGCCGATGCCGGCCAAGAAGGTCAGCGAGACCTCTTGCTCAAGGGCCGCACCATCGCGGCGCAGGCCCGGGATCTCCGCGCGCCACCGTCCTGAGCCCATGAGTGCGGGCATCCCCTCGCGCTCGATCCGCTCGGCATCTTCGGGCGTGTAGAGCATGCTCCAGGGCCGGCCCAGGACCTCTGCCTCGCTCTCATAACCGAACATCGCGAGATGGGCGGGGTTCATGTAGACAAAGCGCCCGTGCTCGTCGGTCACTGCGATGCCGTCCTGGGTGGCGTCGATGGCGGCGGCGCGCTGGGCCAGGATGCGCTCACTCGCTTTGAGTGCGGTGATATCGGTCGCGATGGAGACCGCCCCGCCGTCCTCGGTCTGACGGTCGTTGATCAGCAGAATGCGCCCGTCCGGCAGCTCCTCCTCCCGCTCCGAGGTCTCGCCGAAAAGCGCATTCAACCGGCTCCTCGCCGTCGTGCGCGCCGCCCGCGCCTGAAAGCCGAGCGCGTCGAGCCGACGCTCCCAGGCTTTGATGAAGAGCGCCCCCTCCACGAAAAGCGATCCCGTCTCGTCGAAGAAGTCGCGATAGGCAGGATTGGCGAAGATGACGGCGCCTGAGGGGTCGACGACGAGAAAGCCCTCGGAGGTGGCGGAGAGGGCGGCGAAGAGGCGCCGGCGCGCGGTATCGCGCTCCCGGGCCGCGGCGCGCTCGGCCGTAATGTCCGTCTGTGTCGCGATCAGATGCGTGGTCTGCCCGGCGCGATCGGCCACGGGGAAGAGCGTCAGCCGGTTCCAGAAGAGCGCGCCGTCCCGTCGGCGGTTGAGGAGCGTGAAGGTGCCCGGACTGCGTGCGGCAACGGCGGCCGCCAGTCGCATGCGCTCCGGCGAGCCGGGAGGTTCCGCCGTCAGCAAGCGGCAGTTCCGCCCCAGCACCTCCTCGCGCGCATAGCCGCTCAGCGCCAGAAAAGCGTCGTTGACGTAGATAAGCGGCAGGTCCTCGCTCGTGGCATCCGCGATGGAGACGCTGGCGGAGGACCCGTCGATCACATTCGCCAGAAGCGCGTTCATCTCGGAAAGCTGCAGCGTCGCGAGCCCTTGGGTGGCTAAGGCCGAAAGGCGCTGCAGCAGACGCGCATCGCCAGGGGTGAAGGCCGCGCGCCTGTCCGAAAAACAGAGGATGGCGCTCAACTCGCCGCTTGGCAGCGCGATCGGCGCGGACAGCATGGCGCGATAGGAGCGCATCGCCGGCGGTAGCTCCTGCCATTGCGCCAGCTGATGGGTGTCCACGAGGCGCAGCGGGCGATCGCGCGCGCCAAGGCCCGTGCGAAGGCTCAAGCCGTTGAGGGCTGCATCGGTCGCGTGACTGAGCCTGCCCTCGCCCTTCGGACCGCTCAAGAGCGCGACTGCCGCACAATCGAGCCCGGATCGGATCGTGGCGAAGAGGCGGGGCAGGGCGTCGTCCGGGCTTTCCGCCGCGTTCATGCTCTCAAGGCCCGCGAGCAGCGCTTTGCTCTCACGCAGCGCCGCCGCCTCGCGTTCGCGCAGAAGCTTCAGCTCCAGGAGCGCCTCGCGCAGGGCCTCGTCCTTATCGGTCATCGTCTCCTGTCACGCAGCGGGCGCCGGGAATGCCGGAAATGCCGGGAGCGCGAGAGCCTACCGCGCGAAGGTGACGCAGGAAATCATCAGGTTCCCGTGCCGGTTGCGTTCCCCGAGCACCGCGCCCTGCTCGCCGAAGGTGAAGATCCCGAGCGACGGGGCCCCGCCGAGTGCTTGGTCGACCGCCGTGGCGACCTCATCCATCCGGTCCTGAACCGCGAGCATGCAGCCCCCGCAGAAGATCACCAGCGCCCCGGCGATCTCATCGACTGCGAGGCCGCCGCGTTTGGCCGACAAACCGGCCACCCGGCCGGCACGGCTCACCAGACTGTCCGCAGAGCCGGTCATCAGGGTCAATTCTTCCCCCCGCTCCACATCGGCGAAGAGGTCGATCGAGCCGTCGGGATTGGCGGTGGCGGGATGGGCGAGGAGGTAGAAGGGCACCTCGGCGATATCGCCCCCATGCCGGCCGAGGGGATGAAACGTGCTTTCCGAGAGGATCATGACAGAGCCGTCAGCGACGTCAGACGCCACGGCTCCCTCGGTCCAGGCGGCATAGACCGAGGCGGCGGGCCGGCCATCGATCTCGTGCAGGCGGCGGCCCTTGACCCGGCTTACGGTGCCTGTCATCGCGGTGGGCGCGTAGCCGCTTTGGTAGGCCGTGGAGACCGTGCGCGAGGGAAAGAGAACCGAGACGACAACACCGGCGCCGTGGATCGTCGTCCCGTCGAAGACCCGCCAGGCACCGCTCAGATCGTTGTCCGCCGCGCTGCCGCCGATGATGGGCGCGTTCGTGCCGACCACGTCCTCGATCCCGGCGATCAGGCTTTCCTCAGCACCCGGCGCGGCGGTCAACCAAACGAGATCCGGCGCCTCACCCGGACGCCCTGCCGCCTCGAGCGCCTGGCTCACGGCCCGGCGCGCCGCCGCGCGTGGGGCGTCGTCGAGCCTGGCCACCCCAGTGCCATAGGCGCCGTCCTCATCCCAAAGCGCGAAGAACCCGATGCCCTTGGCATCACCGCAGCACATGCGCCCACTCGCCATCACGCCGAGACAGGACGTGCCGCCATGGATGGCCCCCGCGCCGGACCGCGCCGCTTGCGCGCGCACGAGGTCCGCATCGTGGCCCGTGCTCGTGTAGATCGTCAGAAACTGCGGCGGGGTCGCGCGCTCGGCCGCGACGGCGTCGAAGAGCTCGGCGAGGGCGCGTGGTGTCTCCGTCGTGTCGCTCGCGCGGACCAGTATGTGCATGGGGCTCTCCTTCGCTGTCGCGCGCCCATAGCACGCGGGCCGCGCAAGAGCCCGGGCGCGTCGGCACAGCTGCCCTATCCGAAAGGATAGGAGACAGGCCGCGCGCATGGCCCCCCGTCCCGCTAGGCCAGATCCGTGATCGGACCGGATAGCGGCCCGAGCCATCAGCAGCCCGTGGGTGTCCGGACGCTCCATTGAGGCGAGCCGGCCCCGCGGCGCAGGGTCCCCTCAGCACAACCGATCTGAGGGACCGCTCATGCAAAGCACTGCGAAAATTGACCTTTTCGGCCTGAACCTTCTCAATGCCGAAACCGGGACGGCGCTCACGGCCCTGCTTGATGCGCCGCGTCGGATGAGCGCTGCTTTCGTCAATGCGCATACGATCAACGTGGCCGCGGGGAACGACGCCTATGCCTCGACGCTGACAGCGGCCGACCTCCTTCTGCCCGATGGTTCGGGGTTGCAGCTGGCCGCGAAACTGACGGGTCGGCGCTTTGAGGAGAACCTGAACGGCACCGATCTTTTCGTGCCGCTCTGTCGTGCTGCCGCGGCGCGGGGGCTTTCAATCTACCTGCTGGGCGCGCGACCCGGTGTTGCAGAAGCCGCCGCCGAAAGGGCCGTGACGCTCGCGCCAGGGCTCAGGATTGCCGGCACGGCGCATGGCTACTTCGGCCCCGAGGAGGAGGACGCGGTGATCCAGCGGATCAACCGCTCGGGCGCCGATATCCTCCTCGTCGCGCTGGGTGTGCCGCAGCAAGATCTGTGGATCGCCAAGCATCGCGCCCGGCTCGTGCCGCGACTGGCCATGGGCGTCGGGGCGCAGTTTGACTTTTGGTCCGGCCGTGTCGCGCGTGCGCCGCTTGGCTGGCGGCGGGCTGGCTGCGAATGGCTCTGGCGCCTGATGCTCGAGCCGCGCCGCCTTTTCATGCGCTATGTGCTCGGCAATCCGATCTTTGTCGCGCGTGCGGCCAAGCATGCCGTCCTCTGGCGTCTCGCGCGCGTCGATGGCGCCGGCGCGGCCAAACGAGGGATCGACATTGTGGTTGCCGGTGGTGCGCTCTTGGCCTTGGCGCCGCTGTTCCTGCTGCTGAGTGCTGCCATCAAGGCCGACAGTCCCGGTCCGGTGCTTTTCTCGCAGATCCGCGTTGGCCGCGACGGTAAGCCCTTCCGCATCTTCAAATTCCGCTCGATGTATCGCGACGCGGCGGCGCGCCAGGCAGCGCTTCTCGCGCAAAGCGACCGTGAGGGCCTCTGCTTTAAGGCCAAGCAGGATCCGCGCATCACGCGTGTCGGCCGTCTCCTGAGGCGGGGCTCCCTCGATGAGCTGCCCCAAATCCTGAACGTGCTGCGCGGCGAGATGTCGATCGTGGGCCCGCGCCCAGCGCTGCCCCAGGAGGTCGCCGCCTATCCCGCACGCGCCCATCGTCGCCTGGCCGTGCGCCCCGGCATCACGGGCCTCTGGCAGGTTTCGGGACGGGCGGACATCGGCTTCGAGAAGATGATCGACATGGACATCGCCTATGCCGAGACGCGCTCGCCGCTCCTCGACCTGATCCTCATCGCCCTGACCTTTCGCGCCGTGCTGACGGGGCGCGGCGCCTACTGAACGCCCGTTTGCGTACCCTCAGACAAAGGACCCGACCCATGAGCAACAAGCCCATCCGCAAAGCCGTCTTCCCTGTCGCCGGTCTCGGCACCCGGTTCCTGCCCGCCACCAAGGCGGTGCCGAAGGAGATGCTGACCTTGGTCGACCGCCCTCTGATCCAATATGCGGTTGAAGAGGCGCTCGCGGCGGGGATCGAGCAGTTCATCTTCGTCACGGCAAGCGGCAAAGCCGCGCTGGAGGCGCATTTCGACCCGGCGCCCGTGCTTGAGCAGAGCCTGCGCGCGAAGGGCAAGGCCGATCTATTGGCGGCGCTGGACGCGACCCGACTGCCGGCGGGCTCGGTCGCGTTCCTGCGCCAGCCGGAGCCACTCGGTCTCGGTCATGCCGTCTGGTGCGCGCGGCATTTGATCGGCGATGAGCCCTTTGCCGTGATCCTGCCCGATGATGTGATCGCGTCGCGAGAGCCCTGCCTGGCGCAGATGATTGGCGCAAGGGCCGGGGGTCGCGGCAATATGGTGGCGACGATGGAGGTGCCGCGCGCCGCCATCTCGTCTTATGGCTGTCTCGACGTGCTGGGCCGGCATGGGCGCATCGTCTCCGCCCGAGGGGTGATTGAGAAGCCCGCGCCCGAGACCGCGCCCTCACGCCTCGCGGTGGTTGGGCGCTACATTCTCGAGGCGAGTGTTCTTGGTGAGCTCGACCGGATCGGCCCAGGCGCGGGCGGTGAGATACAGCTCACCGACGGGATCGCTGCCGATGTCCCGGCCAACGGCCTGCACGGCTTGGTCTTTGAGGGCGAACGCTTCGACTGTGGCTCCAAGCAGGGGTTTCTGGACGCGACCGTCGCCTTCGCCCTGGCCCGTTCGGACCTTGCCCCCCACTTCGCCTCCGCCATTGCCGCCCGGCTGACGAAGGCGGCTGCCTAAGCGGTCGGTTGACTGGCCGCGTCACCATAGGCGGCCTCCACCATCATCTCCGAGAGCGCTGTGTAGGCCGCGAGCCAAGCGGCGCTCTCTTTAGGTCCGAAGGCAGGGCCCAGGATCTCCTTCAGCGCCCAGATCAGCGCCTCGCCGACCGGCGCGTACTGATCCGCCGTCACGCCGTAATCCAGATGTCGAACGGCGAGGGCGCAGGCCGCCGGCGCCAGCGTGTCCGGCCGATCCAGATGGTCCACCACAAAGCCAAGCGTTGCGGTAAGCTTGCGCCCCTGTGCGGCCAGATCGTCGTGGAAGAGCGCACGGGTCTGAGGCGCCAGGCGAAAGAGCCGGCCGTAGAAGAGGCG
>JBCCLX010000110.1:0-11524 GCA_039026635.1 Pseudomonadota bacterium | reverse complement strand
GGTCCAGGGCGTCAGCTTCTCCATCGCACGCGGCGAGGTCTTCGGGCTCGTCGGCGAGTCCGGCTGCGGTAAGACGACGACGGCCCGCGCGGTGCTGCAGCTGGTCGAGCCCGCCAAAGGCACCATCCGCTACGCCGGCGAGCCGGTCTTGGGCCGCGAGCGCACGGCCGCCTTTCGCCGGCGCGTTCAAGCCATTTTTCAGGACCCGTTTTCCTCGCTCAATCCGCGCATGACCGCCGGGGACATCGTCGCCGAACCCATCCGCGTGCATGGCCTCGAGCCGCGCGAGCGGGTCGGCACCCGCGTTGCCGAGCTTCTCAGCCTCTGCGGCCTGCCGAAGCGCTTCGTCGAGCTTTACCCCCATGAGATGTCGGGCGGGCAACGCCAGCGCGTGGGCATCGCCCGGGCGCTCGCCATGAAGCCGGAGCTGATCGTGGCGGATGAGGCGGTCTCGGCCCTTGATGTCAGCGTCCAGGCCCAGATCATCAATCTGCTGGAGGATCTGCGCCGCGAGCTGGGCCTCACCTTCCTCTTCATCGGCCATGATCTCTCGGTGGTGCGCCACCTCTGCGACCGCGTGGCGGTCATGTATCTTGGCCGAATTGCGGAGACGGCGACGTCGGACGCCCTCTTCTCCGCGCCCCAGCACCCCTATACCCGCGCGCTCCTCGACGCCGTGCCCAATCCCGATCCCGGCCTCGAGCAGGGCCGCGCGGTCGAACCGCTGCGGGGCGAGGTACCATCGCCGGCCAATCCCCCCTCGGGCTGCGTCTTCCATCCGCGCTGTCCGGTCGCGACCCCGCGCTGCAGCGGTGAGGAGCCCGGGCTGACGGCAACGGGCGACGGCCGCGATCCCCACCACGCGGCCGCCTGCTGGCTTGCGCCCGCCCAGGCGCGCGCCCCCGAAAACCATCACGACAACAGACTGCGACAGGAGGCTTGATCCATGACACGTGACGACCTGGAGAAGACCATCAAGGCCGCGTGGAAAGACGCGCATGACTTCGATCCGCGCGATCCGCTCTTCGGCCTCTCGACCCGCGAGCTCTCAGGCCCCCGGCTCTCTCGCCGCGCCACGCTGCGCCTCCTGGCGGCCGCCGGCACGCTGACGGCCGCCCATCTGGTCCCCGGCCCCGTGGGCCGCGCCATCGCCGAAGGCAAACCAGGGGGGACGCTCACCGCCGGCTGGGCCGGTGTGGCCGAGATCGTGACGCTCGATCCCGCTCAGATGGGCCAGGTGCTCCAGTTCCAGATCACCTCCAACGTCCTCTCGGGCCTCACCCACATCAACGGCGATCTGATCGCCGAGGCGGATATCGCGGAGAGCTGGGAGGTTTCGGACGACGGGCGCGTCTACACCTTCAAGCTGCGCGAGGGGCTCACCTTCCACAACGGCGACGCCTTCGACGCCGAGGATGTGATGTTCACCTACAACCGCTCCAAGGACCCGGAGCAGTCGATCCACTCCGGCAACCTCGCCAATGTCGAAAGCGTGGAGAAGCTCAACGACTTCGAAGTGCGCTTCACGCTGAAGGCACCCCAGGCAAGCTTCCTGACCAAGACGACCGAGCGTGCCTCGGGCCGGGCGCTGACCATCGTCTCCCGCGGTGCGCTGGAGAGCATGGGCACCGCGCAGTACGGCCTCACGCCCGTGGGCACCGGCCCGTTCCGGATCACGCAGCATCAGCTTGGCCAGGAGGTCGTGCTGGAGAAGTTCGAGGGCTTCTACGACCCGGAGCGTCCGAAACTCGACAAGGTGATCATCAAGCCCATCGACGGTGCCGAGCCGCTGGCCGCGGCCGTGGAGGCGGGCGATATCCAGTTCGTCGGGGGCAACCCGGTGGCCGCACAGCTGATCGACCGCTTCAAGAACAACCCGGATCTGGTGGTCGACATCGCGCCCGCGCCGGGCTTCCAGTCGGTCTGGATCAACCCGCACCGCGACCCGATGAAGGTCGAGAGCTTCGATAAGCCGGTGGAGGAGTTGAAGAAAGAGCCGGGCTTCATGGTCCGCCTCGCCATCGCCAAGGCGCTGAACCGCGATCTCTATGTCCAGCAGGCTCGCTTCGGCTACGCCTTCCCGGCCTATGGCACCATCAACCCGGCCATGGGCTTCTACTATGACGAGGGCATCGCCGAGACCTCCGAGCAGGCCTATGACCCCGAGGGCGCGCGCCAGCTGCTGGCCGATGCGGGCTACCCAGGTGGCGAAGGCTTCCCGGCGCTAGAGCTGATCGTCCGCACCTCCGAGCGCCGCGACGGGCTCGTGATCGCCAACATCCTGAAACAGGAGCTCGGCATAACCGTGAACGTCCAGGCCCAGGAGTTCTCAGTGATGATCGAGAGCTTCCTGAAAATGGAGTTCGACCTGCGCCTCGGCGGCTCGGGCGGCGACTATGACCCCGACGACGGCATCGTCGACTGGATGATGACGAGCTCGAAGTTCAACGGGCGCACGCGCGACAAGGACCTCTACCCCTTTGGCTACTTCTCCGACAGCGAGGCCGATGCGCTGATCGAAGAGCAGTCGATCACGGCGATCCCGGAGGAGCGCAAGGCCCTGGTGCAGAAGGCCAACCAGATCACCTCCGACAAGGTGGCCTCGGGCTTCCTCTACCACCCGGTCGACGTTCTCATCCACCACAAGGACGTCCTCTACCCGGCCGTCAGCCGCATCCCCGGCCTCACTGACCTCGACCGCGTGACGCTGGCCTGATCTCCGGCCACCGCGCGCAAGGCTTGCCGCCAAGGTCCCGGACGTGATCCGGGACCTCGCTGAGCCCACCGGTGACACCGGATCTCAGCGCTCGAACAAGGAGGTCCCGGGTCAAGCCCGGGACCTTGGCCGCAGCCGACGGGCATCCATGGGAGGCGCCGCATGAGCGGGTACATTCTGAGGCGTTTGATCGGCGCCGGCCTCGTGATGTGGGCTGTGGCCACCCTCGTCTTTTTCATGCTGCGCATCGTACCCGGCGATCCGATCGCGGCCATGCTGGCGGATGCGGGCAGCGAGGAGGCGGCTCTGGCGATGCGGGCCCGCCTCGGCCTCGATCAGCCGCTCGTGGTTCAATACGTCTATTGGTTCCTGAACGCCTTCCAGGGTGATCTCGGAAACTCGATCTACGGCAGTAACCAGCCCGTGGCGACGATCATCGCGGAGGCCCTGCCCCGCACCCTCTCGCTCGCCGCCCTCGCCTTCGTCATCGCCCTTGTGATCGCGATCCCGGCCGGCATCCTCTCGGCCACGCGGCGCAATTCGGCGACCGACAACGCCGTTTCCGTCGTCGCCTTCCTCGGCCTCGCGATGCCCGACTTCTGGCTGGCGATCCTCCTCATCATCGTCTTCGCGGCCAATCTGCAATGGCTGCCCGCCATCGGCTATGTGCCACTCTCGGAGGGCTTCTGGCCCTGGCTCGAGCATCTCATCCTGCCCGCCATCGCCGTGGGCACCGCCTTCTCGGCGATTATCGCGCGCATGATCCGCTCCTCGCTCCTCGAAGTGCTCAAGACGGACTACATGCGCACCGCCCGCGCCAAGGGCCTCGGCGCGCGTGCGATCATGTGGAGCCATGGGCTGCCCAACGCCATGATCCCGGTGGTCACCGTCGTCGGCATCGCCTTCGCACTCCTGATCTCGGGCGCTGTCGTCGTCGAGAACGTCTTCGCCATCAAGGGCCTCGGCCGGGTGCTGATCCAGGGCATCCTCAACCGCGACTATCCGGTGGTCCAGGGCGCGGTCCTCGTCGTCTCCGCTTTCTTCGTCTTCTCCAATCTGGTGGTCGATCTGCTCTACGGCGTGCTCGACCCACGCATCCGGTACAGCTGATGAGCGACATCACGCCCGATCTGTTCGAGACCGGCGCAGAGCCCGCACCGCCGCCCCGCCGTTCCCGCTGGCGGGCGACGCTAGCCAAGGACCGCAAGGCGCAGGTGGGGCTCGTCGTCCTCGGCATCTTCGTCTTCGGGATGATCTTCGCGCCCTGGCTCGCGCCCTATGATCCCAATGAGATGACGCTCGACATGATGGGCGGGCTCTCCTGGTCGCATCCGCTTGGCACCGACGATCTGGGCCGCGATCTCCTCTCCCGCATCCTCCATGGCACCCAGATCTCGCTCTTCATCGGGGTCTCCACGGTCGTCATCGCTCTCGTGATCGGGGTCACGCTCGGTCTTGTCGCCGGCTACTTTGGCGGTTGGATCGACCTCGTCATCATGCGCTACATCGACCTGCAGTGGGCCTTTCCGAACTTCATCATCGCGGTCTATCTCGTCGCCGTCTTCGGCACGGGGCTCGTCAATGTCATCGTCGCCATCAGCCTCGCCTTCATCGACGATTTCGCCCGCGTCGCCCGCTCGATGACGCTGTCACTGCGCGAGGAGCAATATGTCGACGCCGCCCGCTCCATGGGGTTCAGCGATGCGCGCATTCTGTTTCGCCACATCCTGCCCTCGGCCATGGCGCCGATCATCGTGCAGGCCACCGTCTCGGTCTCCTATGCGATCCTCGGCGAAGCCACCCTCTCCTTCCTCGGCCTCGGTGTCGACGCGACCACACCCACCTGGGGCCTGATCCTGGCCGACGGGCGCGGGTTCATCAGCCAGGCCTGGTGGCTCGGCGTCTTCCCCGGGCTCGCCATCATGCTGGTGGTGCTGTCCATCAACTTCATCGGGGATTGGCTGCGTGACGTCTTCGACGTGCGCGAGACGACTTGAGAACCGGAGCAACGATGCACTTCACGGCCATGCCGCCCTATGCCTCCCGCCGTTCGCCCGTGTTGGCGGACAATATGGTCGCGACGTCCCAGCCGCTGGCGGCCGAGGCGGGGCTGCGGATGCTCCACAAGGGCGGCAACGCGGTCGATGCGGCGCTGGCAACCGCGATCACGCTCACAATCGTCGAGCCCACGGGCAACGGCATCGGCTCGGACGCCTTCGCGATCCTCTGGGATGGGGAGGCGCTGCACGGCCTCAACGCCTCCGGCCGCTCCCCGGCGGGTTGGACGCCGGCGCGTTTTGCGGGCAGCGCGATGCCCGAACGCGGGTGGGAAAGCGTGACGGTGCCGGGGGCTGTCGGCGCTTGGGTGGCGCTTTCGGAGCGTTTTGGCCGCCTGCCCTTCGAGACGCTGTTCGAGCCGGCCGTCGCGCTCGCCGAGCGCGGCTTTCCGGTCTCGCCGGTGATCGCCACGCTGTGGGCCAAGGGCGCAGAGCTCCTCGCGACCCAACCCGGTTTTGCGGATCATTTCATGGTGGGCGGCGGCGCGCCTGCGGCTGGGCAGCGCTACGCCCGCCCTGAGGCTGCCGCTACGCTTCGCGAGATTGCCGAGACCAAGGGCGAGAGCTTCTATCGCGGCAGGCTCGCCGAGATGGTCGCGGCGGAGGCGGCCCGTCATGGCGCGGCCCTCACCCCCGAGGACATGGCGGCCGAGGCGCCCGATTGGTGCGGCACGGTCTCGGCTGGCTTCGATGGGGCCGCGCTGCATGAGATCCCGCCCAATGGCCAGGGCATCGCCGCCTGCATGGCGCTCGGCATGCTAGCCCATACCGGTATCCGCGATCTCCATCCGGACGAGCCGCGAGCGATCCATCTGATGGTCGAAGCCATGAAACTGGCGCTCCGCGATGCCGAGGCCTGGGTCGCGGACCCTGCGCATATGACCAATATGCGGACCGAGGATCTGCTGGAGCCGGCCTACCTCGCCAAACGCGCTGCTCTGATCGATGCGAACCGGGCCACCGACTTCGGCGCCGGGGCACCGAGGCACGGCGGCACCGTCTATCTGACCACAGCCGATGCCTCGGGTATGATGGTCTCCTTCATCCAGTCCAACTATGCGGGCTTCGGCTCGGGCGTCGTGGTGCCGGGCACGGGGATCCACTTGCAGAACCGCGGCGCGGGCTTTGTGCTGGACGAGAGCCATCCAAACCGCGTCGGGCCCCGAAAACGCCCGTTCCACACGATCATCCCGGGCTTCCTCATGCGAGACGGTGCGCCACTGATGTCCTTCGGCGTCATGGGTGGGCCGATGCAGGCGCAGGGGCACCTGCAGATGTTGCTGCGCACGCAGCTCTGGGATCAGGATGTGCAGACCGCGGCAGATGCGCCGCGCTGGCGCGTCACCCAAGGGCTCGGCCTCGCCTGCGAGACCGCGATCCCATCTGCGACGATCGAGGCGCTCGGAACCCTCGGCCACCGGATCACGATGGAACCGCCCGATGCGGCCTTCGGCTTTGGCGGTGCCCAGCTGATCCACCGGCTGCCCGAGGGCGGCTATGCCGGTGGCTCAGACCCCCGCAAGGATGGGCTCGCGATGGGGTTCTGACCGGGTTTTGCCCCGGGTTGACCCCGGTTCTGAAGGCCGATCCTAGACCGAGCGCAGACCACGCTCTTCGATCAGCGCCGTGATCTTGCCGCCCGCACCGATGCGATGGCGGCGATGCTGCGCATAGGCCTTCTCCGGATCGCCCTCACGGATGGCCTCGATCAGCATGCGGTGATCGGCATTCGAGACATGCAGCGTGTCCCGGAAATGCAGCGTCATCAGGCGCGCGCGATGAACCTGATCGGCCAGCGACATGCAGATCTCGGTGGCGCGCCGGTTGCCAGCAGCCTCGACAAGGCGGGCATGGAAGGCCTCATCCGCCATAGCCCATGCTTCGCGATCATCGGCCTGCAGCGCCCGCTCCATGGCCTGCAGGTCCTCTTCGAAGGACTCGTCCTCGGCCTCTGTCAAACCACGACGCGCCAGCGTCTCGGCCGCCACGGGCTCAAGCGCCGTCAGCACCTCGTAGATCTCCCGCATGTCCTCGACCGAGACCGGCAGCACGCGCATGCCGCGCCGCGGCCGCAGCTCCACCAGCCCCCGACCTTCGAGAATGATCGCTGCTTCCCGCACCGGCGTCCGAGACATACCGAGCATCTTGGCAAGCTCGACTTCCAGATGCATGGAGCCCGGAGGGAGGGCGCAGGTCAGCACCATTTCTCGCAGCTCATGGAGCGCACGCTGCACCTGGCTGACACGGGCGGGTTCTGTAGACATTAGGGACATGTTTCCTCACGGAGCGACGTCGCCAGCCCTTCTGAGCCGGTCGGCATCACCCATTCTCCTCTGATTGAGCTGTCATACACCGCACGTTCAATCATGCAAATCGTGCAGTATGACGCTGCGTCATTCTCAATGGATCCTGTGCCTTGAACGCCATCCAGCACATGCGCTTGGAGTGCTGCGACGCAGCCCCCGCCAAAGGCATCGCCGAGCGGTGTGGGGTGCAGGCGGTGCGGACCGGAGGGCTCGGGCAAGATCCGGCCGACCGTCTCGCCGAAGGCTCGCCGCTTAAGAACGCCATCGCCGTCCAGGGAAAGCGTGGCCTGCGTGCCCTCCAGAAGCGCCTCGCCCATGGTGAAGCGCCGATTGCGCGCGGCGTGATCGGCCAGTCGATTGCCGTCGAAGAAGGCGCGCAGACCGCCCGGATAGGCGAACAGGATCTTGCCCGCATCCTCCCCCGCAATTGCCGGGTTCAGCCGGCGCAGATCGGCAAACACCCGGTCGGGTGGGCCGAAGAGATAGGTGAAGGTATCGATCCAATGCACCGCCGTCTCATGGACCAGAAAGCGGGGCATTTGCTGGAAATAGGGCTGGCGGTCGAGATAGGCGTTGGGCCCCTGCCCGTCGCCGGGTCGCAGCCGGAAGCTGAGCTCCAATGGCGTGCCCAGATCCCCAGCATCAAGCGCGCTCTTCATCGCACGATACCAGGGCTGGAACCGAAAATTCTCATGCACGATGAGGTGCTTGCCAGCCCGTGCAGCGGCCGCCGTGGCGCGCTGAGCCGCCTCCAGATCAGCGCAGAAGGGCTTCTGGCACACAACGGCACGGACCGACGGGGCCGCGAGGGCCGCTTCGATCAGGGCAAGATGGGTGTTGGGCGGGGTGACGATATCGACGATCTCGGGGGCGGTCGATGCAATCAGATCTCCGAGATCGGTACTGGTCGCGATCGGCTCATCGGCCCCGATCTCTGCCAGCAGCGCCGCCGCCTTGCCGGGCTCACGATCGGCCAGACCAACGAGCGACGCGCCCGGCAGCGCCCGCCAGGCCTCCGCATGCAGGCGCGCAAAGAACCCGGCCCCGATCTGCGCCACGCGAAGGGGCGCGCGCGCCGAGGTTCTCGGCGCAGGGTCCGGCGCGGGGTGGGAGACGGGCGGAGGGGCCGGCGGGTCGCGTCGCTCCTGCATCGCCGCGACGATCGCATCAGCCATGGCCGTCGTGCTCGAACGCCCCCCGAGATCCGGCGTCAGCGCGCGGCCCGTGCTGACGACGCTGGTAACGGCTGCTCGGATGGCGCGAGAGGCCTCCCGCGCCGGCTCAAAGCGCCGCTGGTGCCCAAGCCAGTCGAGCATCATCGCGCCTGAGAGGATCATCGCGATCGGATTGGCGACCCCCTGCCCCGCGATGTCAGGGGCGCTGCCGTGGCAGGGTTGGAAGAGCGCATGCTCGTCTCCAATATCGGCCGAAGGCGCGACACCGAGCCCGCCCACAAGCCCGGCGCCGAGATCGGAGAGGATGTCGCCGAACATGTTCTCGGTGACGAGCACGTCGAAGGTATGGGGTTGGGTGACCATCTGCAGCGCGGCTGCATCCACATAGGTCGCCTGGGTCTCGATGCCGGGGTGATGCGTGGCGCGCTCCTCGAAGATGCTTCGGAAGAACGCGAAGGCGCGAAAGACATTGGCCTTGTCCACACAGGTCACGCGCCCCGGCCCGGCCCCCTCGGCGCGCCGGCAGGCGGCCAGATTGAAGGCGAAATCGAACAGCTTCTCGGAGGTGCGCCGTGTGATGCGCAGCGTCTCCCGCGCCTCGCCTGTCTCCACCGTCCCGCGCCCGTGGCTGGCGAACAGGCCTTCGGTCGACTCGCGCAGGATGACGAAATCGAGCCCCCGCCCCGCCGCGCCCAAAGGCCCGTCGACACCGAGATCGACGACCGGGCGCAGCCCAGCAAAGAGGCCGAGCGCTTTGCGCAGTTCGATCTGCGGGCTGATCTCGGTCCCGTCGGGATAGCGCATCTCCGGCAGACCCATGGCCGAAAGCAAGATCGCATCCGCCGCCCGTGCGCTCGCGAGCGAGGTCGCCGGCAGGGACTGCCCCGTCTGCCGATAGTGCTCAGCGCCGGCAGGCAAAATCTGCCAGTCGAAACTCAGCCCGCGCCCCTCAACCGCGCTCTCCAGCAGACGCAGCGTCGGCGCCATCACCTCTGGCCCGATGCCGTCACCTTCGAAAACTGCAACGCGGAGAACCGTCACGCGATGTTCCTTGACCTTGTCGGATGGCACCACGACCATGGGGATCGTGTCGGGAGTGAAAAAGCATCTTGCACGAAAATTGGGCAGAATGTTGCATGCATTGGGGTTCAATCCCCTTGTCGCATGGACCCGTGCAGGAATGAAGCAGAAAGGGTGGAAATGTTCTGCGTCACTGTCCGATTTCGAACACTGCCTGAGCAAGCCGACAGGTTTCTGAGGCGAATCCGTCAACAGGCGCAGGACAGTTTGGCGCTTGAGCCGGGCTGCAGCTGCTTCGAGGTTTGGGCGGATACGGCCCGCCCGGGCGAGGTACATCTGCACGAGATCTACGACGATCGGGCCGCTTTCGACGCCCATCTCGAGAGCGCCCATTTCAAAGCCTTCGACGCCGAGATGGCCGCCCTCGTGCAGGAGAAGGTAGTCGAGACCTGGGACCGGGCAGCATGAGCATGATCCGCCGCCCGCTCGGCGCCTCGGGGCCGGAGGTGAGCCAGCTTTGCCTCGGCACCATGATGTTCGCTGATCAGACGGAGGCGGTCGAGGCCGGCCGGATCCTCTCGCGGTTCTTCGAGGCTGGCGGCAATTTCGTCGACACCGCGGACACTTATTCCGGTGGCGGCTCGGAGCGAATGCTGCGTGACCTCCTGCGCGATGCGCCGTCGGATCTGGTTCTGGCCACGAAAGCAGGCAATCCAGTCGCCGGCGTTCAGGGCTCGGGCGGGCTCTCGGCCGCCTGGCTCGCGCAAGCGGCGGCACAGTCCTGCGAGCGTCTCGGGCGGGACCGCCTCGATCTGCTCTACCTCCATCTCGACGATGAAGATCAGGCCTTGGAGGAGACGGTAGAGGCCCTCGGCCGGCTCCTGGCCGCAGGCACCATCGGGGCCTGGGCCGTCTCGAACTTCAGGGGCTGGCGGATAGCCGAGATCGTGCGCTTGGCCGATCGCGCCGGTGTCGCCCGCCCGGTGGCAGTGCAGCCCTACTACCACATGCTGAACCGGGCGGCGGAGATCGAGATCATCCCGGCAGCCGCCGCCTATGGCATGGGGGTCGTGCCCTATTCGGTGCTGGGACGCGGCATGCTGACGGGGAAGTATCGCGGCGGTTCAGCCCCTGAGGGCAGCCGGGCGGCCCGGGACGACCCGCGGCTCCTGCAGAACGAGTTTCGCCCCGAGACAATCGCGGCGGCGGGTCGGCTGGCCGATCATGCGTCCGAGCAAGGCGTCGCCCCGCTGGCCTATGCGATCAACTGGGCACTCGCGAACCGGCTGGTGACGAGCGCGCTCATCGGACCCAAATCGCTCGCTCAACTCGACGCCTATATCGCCGCGTTAGACTCCCCTTATGGCGCGGAGGACGAGGCCCTGGCTGAAGCGGTCTGCCCCTCCGGCTGCGCGCCGGCGCCCAACTACGCCGATCCGAAGTACCCCTATCGCGGGCGCGAGACCGAGGCATGAACGACGCCTGGGAGGTCTATGCCCTCAAATATGCGGAGCGGAACACGCGGGTTCGCACCGACAGCTTCCTCTTCGACGATCACGCGGCACCGCATCCGATGGACTACTTCATTTGGCTGCTGCGGCGCGGGGCGGAGACGGTGGTCGTCGACACGGGCTATGATGCGGCGGAGGGAGCAGCGCGCGACCGGCCGATCCTAGAGGACCCGGCCTCCTGCCTGGCGGGCTTCGGGGTTGCGCCGGAAAGCGTGACGACGGTGATCGTCACCCATCTGCACTACGATCATGCGGGCGGGCTGGACCGTTTTCCGAATGCACGCTTCCATCTACAGGCTGCTGAGATGGCCTTTGCCACTGGGCCCTGCATGTGCGCCCCCGCTCTGCGCCACCCGTTCACCGGTGCGCATGTCGCGCGCATGGTCGAGCATCTCTTCTCCGGGCGCGTCGTCTTTCACGAAGGCGATGGGGGTGTGCTGCCCGGCATCGAAGTGATCGCGCTTGGCGGGCATTCGAAAGGGCTGCAGGGGGTACGGGTGATGACGGCGACGGGGCCCGTGATGCTCGCCTCGGACGCGGCGCATTACTACGAGAACTGGATCGGCGGTAAGCTCTTTCCGATTGTCGTGGATGCGGCGGCGATGGTGGCTGGGTTCAGGCGTCTGCCGTCCCTAGCGGGCCAAGCCGCGCATGTGATCCCGGGGCATGATCCGCTTGTCAGACGGCTGTTCCCACAGGTGGGCGGCACCCCGGCCTGCCCTGTCCATCGACTGGACGT
>JBCCLX010000109.1:0-11600 GCA_039026635.1 Pseudomonadota bacterium | reverse complement strand
GGTCGTGGTGAGGCCCTCGTGGCTGGTCTAGACGAGTGGCGTGACGCCCTGACGACTTCGGAAAAGGAAGTTGCGTTTCTGGGAGAGTTCGTCGGATCTCGAGGCCGTTTCGCTCAGCGAAGAGCCGGCCGGCAATCCCCATTCCGCGCGGAATGGAAGGGCCGCGACGGTGCTCGGGTCACCGCCGTCAATCGAGATGGCAAGGTCGCGGTAACGATCGAGGGACTCTCCGACGCAGATCAGAGGGGTCTGGAGCGTCTCGTTACCTGGCTTGGGGCCCGTGTGCAGCCAGACAGATAGCGAGGGCGCCGTCACGCGCGCGTGACGGCGCTGTGGGGAGAGGCGAGAGCGGTGTGCGGGCCAGAGCGGCCCGAAACGGGCCTTTTGAGAGAAAGGAGCCCGGCATGACCCGCACCGCACGAGAGATCTGCCTCGCCCTTGGCGGGCGATGGCACGGTGCCTACGGCACCGCGTGCTGTCCCGCCCACGACAACAGACGGACACCGGCACTGAGCCTTGCCGATGGCCGTGACGGCCGTTTGCTCGTGAAATGCCATGCGGGCTGCGACTTCCGGGGTTAGCGTCCGAGGAGGTGGTGGAATTTCCGTCCGCGGTGGCGGTGTAAGCGGGGTGGCCATCGAGGTGTACGGTCGGGGGTGGAGTTTGCCGCTTCAACCCGTCACCGAAGGGACCCACGATGACCAAGACCACCATGAGCCTCACCGAGCTGCTTGAGAAGCACGACGAGGGTGATTTTCTCCGCGCCGTCGCCGAGGCGGTGCTGCAGCTGATCATGGAGACCGACGTCGAGGGCGTCATCGGCGCCGGGCGTCACGAGCGCGCCGAGGAACGCACGACCTATCGCAACGGCTACCGCGACCGTGCGCTCGATACCCGGCTCGGGACGCTGAACCTGCGGGTGCCGAAGCTAAGGCAGGGCTCGTATTTCCCGGGCTTCCTCGAGCCGCATCGGACCTCGGAGAAGGCGCTCGTCGCGGTGATCCAGGAGGCCTGGATCGGCGGCGTCTCGACCCGACGGGTGGACGAGCTCGTTCAGGCCATGGGGCTCTCCGGCATCTCCAAGAGCACCGTGTCGAAG
Source organism: Pseudomonadota bacterium (assembly GCA_039026635.1). Taxonomy (GTDB): domain Bacteria; phylum Pseudomonadota; class Alphaproteobacteria; order Rhodobacterales; family Rhodobacteraceae; genus Thermohalobaculum. Next base: position 10,501 of record JBCCLX010000109.1, on the reverse strand, counting down.
CTGTGCAAGGACATCGATGAGAGGGTCGGCGAGTTCCTCAACCGCCCGCTCACCGGGGACTGGCCCTATGTCTGGCTCGACGCGACCTACCTGAAGGTGCGCCAGGGCGGGCGTATCGTCAGCGTGGCGGCGATAATTGCCGTGGCGGTCAACACCGACGGGCGCCGGGAGATCATCGGGCTCGGCACCGGCCCCTCGGAGGCGGAAACGTTCTGGACGGAGTTCCTGAGGGGTCTCAAGGCCCGCGGGCTCGCTGGTGTGAAACTGGTGATCTCCGATGCCCACACCGGCCTCAAGGCCGCGATAGGCCGCGTCTTCGAGGCGACATGGCAGCGCTGCCGCGTGCACTGGATGAGGAACGCGCTTGCCCACGTGCCCCGTGGCCAGCACACCGTTGTCGCGGCGGCCATCCGCCAGGCCTTCAGCCAGCCAGACCGCGAGCAGGCCGGCGCCACCTGGCGCCATGTCGCCGACCAGGTCCGGGGGCGCTGGCCGAAGCTCGCGGCGTTGATGGATGACAGCGAGCACGACGTCCTCGCCTACATGGTGTTCCCGGCCCAGCACCGCACGAAGCTGCACTCGACGAACCCGATCGAGCGCCTGAACAAGGAGGTGAAGCGCCGCGCCGATGTCGTTGGGATCTTCCCCAACGAAGCCTCGATCAAGAGGCTCATCGGTGCCGTGCTCTTTGAGCAAAACGACGAGTGGGCCACCCAGCACCGCTACATGCAGGTCGAAGCCTTCTCGAAGATCGATACCGCTGAGCCTGACCCAATTCTCAGCATAACCACGGAAGCCGCCTGATCATGCCCTCAGGCCATCTCGCAATTTCCACCACCTTGACGGACGTGACCACTTCCGGGACATCATGGAAGCGCTGCGCGACCGCGGTCTCGCTCCTCCGCTCGAGCGGAGATCGTGGTCGCCGACGCCCGCCAGAAGGCCCTCGTACCTCGCTGACGATGCCCTCGCTGACCCGGCAACGACGCCAGCGCATCGCGAAACCGCCATACGGCTCTGGGATGCGTGTTTGCCGCTCGACGACACACTGGCGGCCGACTACCTCGAAAGCCGTTCCATCGCGCTTCCGCGCGCAAACACTTTGCGCTTCAGTCCATCCTGCTGGCACGGGCCGCATGCCTCCTCCTATCCGGCACTCGTCGGGCGCGTGGATCGGGTCGGAGACGCGCGCCCGGTCGGCATCCACCGAACCTATCTCTCGCTTCGCGCGACGAAGATCGCGCACGACCCCGCGCGGCTCGCGCTCGGGCCAATCCGGGGCGGGGCCGTGCGCCTCGTCGAGGGGCAGGGGGCACTGCTCATCGCCGAAGGGATCGAGTCAGCCCTCTCCGCTGCCGTCTTCGCTGCACCGCCTGGCGCCTCCATCTGGGCGGCCCTGACAGCTTCGGGCCTGGCGGGCCTCATTCTGCCAGCTGCTGGCGGCGACCTCATCATCGCACCCGACAACGACGCAGTGGGTCTCGCCGCTGCCACCGCGCTCGAGGATCGGGCGAGGGCGGCGGGCTGGACCGTCAGCCGCCGAGCGCCGCGGGCGGGCTATGGCGACTGGAACGACATGGCACGCTCGGTCGGCCTCTGCGCAGGGGCAGGGCAGGGCGGAGCCTGAGAGGAAAGCCGGGTCGGGTCCGGGCGCCCCCGGACGGGGGGCGGCAAAGAAAAGGACCTTCCCATGACCGACCAATCCACCGAGACCGCGCCGACCGGTGCCGCCGTCGAGATCACGCTCGACCGGCTCATGCTCTCTCCGCTCAATCCGCGCCGGGGCGATGAAAACGCCGGCATCGACGCCCTGGCGGCGAGCCTGCGCACATGCGGTCTCCTGCATAACCTCGCTGGGATCCGCCAGCGCGATGGAAAGGTCGCCATCGTCGCCGGCGGCCGCCGGCTGCGCGCCCTGCAGCGCATCGCCGAGGAAGACGCCGTGGACCCCGCCACCGTGCGGGTCCCCGTCGTCCTCGCCGCGGACCAGGCCGAGGCGCTCCGCTGGGCGGGCGCCGAGAACCTCGTCCGCCGGCCGCTCCACGCGGCAGAGGAGATCCACGCCTTCGCGCAGATGGCCGAGGCCGGCGCCGCGACGGAGACCATCGCCAGCGCCTTCGGCACGACGGTGCGGCATGTGAGGGGCCGCCTTCGGCTCGCGGGTCTGCCGGAGCCGATCCTCGCGGCGCTCGCGGAGGACCGGATCACCCTCGATGTGGCCGCCGCCTACACGGTCACGGAGGATCCGGCGCGGGCGCTTGCTGTCTTCGAGGAGATCGATGGCACCTGTCTCGGCAGCTACCCGCGCGAGATCCGGGCCCGGCTCACCAGCGAGGCCTGCCGTCATGATGACAAGCTCGCAGCCTTCGTCGGCCGTGATGTCTACGAGGCGGCCGGCGGTGCCGTGCGCGAGGACCTCTTCGGCGAAGAGGTGTATTTCGAGGACGGGGCGCTGGTCGCGCGCTTGGCGGAAGTGAAGCTGGCTGAAGCGGCGAACGCGATGGAGGCCGAGGGGTGGGTCTGGGCAAGCCATGGGCTCACCCCCTTCGACTACGAGGCGATCGCCGGGCGTGTCTATCCCGACACCCCGGTGATCCCGGAGGAGGACGCCGCCCGCTACGAAGCGCTCGCGGAGGCGATCGAGAGCGGGACCGCGAGCAGCGAGGAGGAGACCGAGTTCGAAGCTCTGCAGGCGGCCTGCGACGTGGAAATCTACACGGATGCCCAAAGGGCGGTGTCGGGCGTTCACCTGACCGTCGGGTACCGCGGCGAGCTCGACCTGTCCCGCGGCATCGTCCGCGAGGAGGAGCTCGACGCCGCCATCGAGGCGGGGCTCGTCCCAAGGGTCAAGAAGCGCCGGTCGCCAACCTCCGAGGGGGCAGGGGAGAAGGCGCTCTACTCGGGCGCGCTGGCGGCGGACCTCGCCGTCGTGCGGACGGCCGCCTTGCAGGCGGCGCTTCTCGCCAAGCCGGCCCTCGCGCTCGATCTCCTCACCTTCGTGCTGACCGAGCGCCTTGGCGTCGGGACCGACCCCGTGGGCCTGTCGACCGATCCGCCGAAGAACGCCCTCGAGGAGGATCCCGGGCTCGTCCTGCCCGAGGCCCTGGTCGGCGACGAGGCGCTCCACGCGCCGCTTCGAGGAGTCGAGGCGGCGGCGGCCTTCGCGGCCTGCCGCGAGCGGCCGAAGAGGCAGAAGAACGCAATGCTGACCGCGGCGATCGCCCGTCTTGTCGGGACGAAGCTCGCGCTCGGAGAGACGAATCCGATGGCGGAACACCTCGCCGCCGAGGCCGGGCTCGATGTCCGGGCGGTCTGGACACCGACGGAGGCGTTCTTCTCGCGCCTGCCGAAGGCGCGGCTCCTCGAGATCTACGACGCGGTCATGCAGAAGCCCTCCGGCCGGACCCAGCTGGAGAAGCAGAAGAAGGGCGACGTTGCCCGCTGGCTGCATCTGATCTTCACGGAGGATGCGAAGGGGCCGACCCTGACGGCCGAGCAGCGCCAGCGCATGCGCGCCTGGCTGCCCGAGGGCATGGCGCCGATGCCCTCAGAGCCCGGCGAGCCCGAGATCACTCCCACAGACAACACGGCCGAAGAGGCCACCGGTGGCGAGCACGACGCCGAACCCGTCGTTGCGGCAGCCGAGTGAGTCCCAAGCGGGCGCCGAGGAAGCGGCGCCCGCTCCATCTGGATGGGGAGATCACCATGACTGACACAGGCAACCGAGGAACACCGAGGCGCTACCGCATCGCCCCGGTCGCCCGAGCCGAGATCGTCGCGCTCTACGGTGCGCGCTTCGCGGCGAGCCTCCTTGTCGAGGATCGCTTTCATCGCGCAGGCCGCTTCTACCGGCCTCTCGACGAGGAACCGGGGCAGGGCCGCACACTCTTCGACGACGAGATCGAGGAGGACCGGACGCTGGTCTGAGGACCGTGCGTCGCCGTCCTTTCCACGAAGTCGACGTTCGGCATCAGCCGAGATCCTGAGAGGAAAGCTCTGGGCGGGGCAGGGGCGAACGATCCCGTTCGCTTCAGAGAAAGGACCAGCCCGATGCCCCGCCCGATCCGCACCGCCGTACCCGCGGCGAACCCCCGCCGCGATCTCGCTCAGGAGATCACCGACCAGATCGTCGCCAGGCTCGAGGAGGGCGGCGAGCTCCCGTGGCGCCAGCCCTGGAAGACCACGAAGATCGGCCTGCCGCTCCGCCACGAGGGCACCGCCTATCGCGGCATAAACGTCTTCCTCCTCGCCCTCAGCGCGATGGCGCATGGCTACGGTTCGGCCCATTGGATGACTTACCGACAGGCTGCGGAGCTCGGCGGGCAGGTGCGCAAGGGCGAGCGCGCGACGACGGTCGTCTTCTACGGAACCGCGCGCGACAGGCGCGCCAAGGATGCGGGAGAGTGCGCGTCCGATGGCGACGGCGACGAGCGCCACTACCGCTTCCTCAAATCCTTTGCCGTCTTCAACGCCTGCCAGATCGACGGGCTTCCCGATCGTTATCGCCCTGACCCGGCCGCGCTCGACGGCGGCGCGCGCCGGCCCGAGCCCGGCGACCCGCTGTTCGCGCTCGCCGAGGCGATGACCACGGGGCTCGGCGTCGGCTATGCCGAGGGCGGCGAACGCGCCTGCTATAGCCCTGGCGAGGACAGGATCTCGATGCCGGCCATCGAGCGCTTCGAGAGCGTCGAAACCTATCTCGCGACGCGCTTCCACGAGCACGCCCATGCGACCGAGGTGCCGGCCCGCCTCGGCATTGATTACGGTGCGAAGATCTTCGGCAACGAAGCCTATGCCAAGGGCGAGCTCTATGCGGAGCTGACCTCGGCCCTTCTCGGCGCCCATCTCGGCTTCGCGCCCGGCCATATCGACGACCATGCCGCCTACGTGCAGTCCTGGCTGAAGGTGCTGCGCGGCGACAAGCGGTTCATTCTGAAGGCCGCGGCGGATGCGCAGCGCGGCGTCGACTACCTGCTCGAGGCAGTGGAACAGGGGCAAGGCAGGATCTCCGCTAACGAGGGAGCTTACGGCCGGGCCGACCTGTCGGACGTCGCCTGAGCTCTCCAAGTGTCGCGGTCCGCAGCGTCTCAGAGGTCGATGAGCCGCTCCACGACTGGCGTCGATTGCACGATCGATGAGTTGGTCGCGCCGAACGGCACGATCCGGTCGATGACGGCCTCCATCTCGGCGACGTCGCGCACATGGGCGCGGGCGACGAAGCAGTCGTCGCCCGAGACGCGATCGCAGGTCACGATCTGCGGTGTCGCACGGATCGCCTCGATCATCCGTGCCATCTCGCCCGGCAGCGGCCGCGCGCGGATGAGAACCGTCAGGCCGCAGCCGAGGCGTGCAGGATCGATCCGCGCGCCATACCCTGTGATGACGCCCCTGTCCTCGAGCCGCCGCACCCGGTCGGCGACGCTCGGCGCCGAGAGCCCCACGCGCCGGGCGAGCTCGGCCCGAGGGATGCGGGCATCGGCCCAAAGCTCGCGCAGGATCGCTACGTCGATCCTATCGAGGCCACTCTCGCCAGATCGAAGGTCACGTACCAGTTTCGCCTTCGGAAAAGCCTCAGATTCCCTTGAAGACATATCCATGCTCCATATACCGCGCCACCATCGCCTTTCATCATACCTGCATGAGAGAGCCGCGCCAGCCACACCCCACGACCCTTAGCTCAGAAGGCCTCATGACCCGGGTGGCCGAGGGCGTGCCGCCGCATGCCTGGTTCGCGGTCTCGGCCGTCTTCCACTATCTCGGGCCAGCCTTCGCGGTGCTGCTCTTCCCGGTCATCGGTGTGCTGGGCGTCGCCTGGTTTCGGATCGCCTCGGCCGCCCTCGTCTTCGCGCCAATCACGCGGCCCTGGCGCACCTTCCGCAACGCAACACGCAGCGAGCGGCTTCTGCTCCTCGCCCTCGGCGGCTGCCTCGCAGTGATGAACAGCGCCTTCTACCTCGCGCTCGACCGGCTGCCGATCGCGCTCGTCGCGGCCATCGAGTTCGTCGGCACCATCGGGATAGCACTCTGGGGGCTGCGCACAGGGCGCAACTATCTCGCCTTCCTGCTCGCCATCGCAGGGGTGATCCTCCTCATCGACATTCCCTCCCTCTTCGCAGCTGGCGGGCCTGCCCTCACCTCCGATCTTCTCGGTCTCTTCTGGGCGGTGCTGAACGGCGCGCTCTTCGTCCTCTACATCGTGCTCGGGCATCGCATCTCGGAGGGCGGCGCCTCGGGCGGCGTGGAGCGTCTCGGCGCGGCGATGACGGCGGCCTTCCTGTTCGTCATGCCGATCGGATTCCTGCAGGCGCTCGACGCCTTCGGCGCGCCGCTTCTCGTTCTCGCCGGGATCGGGGTCGGCATCTGCTCCTCTGTCATCCCTTACGTCTGCGACCAGCTCGCGATGTCGCGGCTGCCGCGCGCGAGCTTCGCGTTCCTGCTCGCCCTCCTGCCGGCGACGGCGACGGCTATCGGCGTCATCGTCCTCCGCCAGATCCCGAGCGTCGTGGACGTGCTCGGCGTGGCCCTGGTCATGATCGGCGTCGCGGTCCACCGGCCGGCAAGGGTCTGAGCGCAGCGCACCGCGACGAGCTTCAGTCGAAAGGGTCGGGCTGGACATGCTCTCCCATCCCCTGGCGTCCGATCGCCCATCACCCCGGCTCTCGTCTCGACCTGCGGGGACGCGAAGACCGGCCGCAACCGCGCTCCCGAAGAAATCTCCCCTGTCGGCTCCGCCGCCATTCCGCGCGGAGCAGATTTCTCCGGGCCCGCGGTCCTCCGCGTTGCTCCGGCCGCTCGGCTTCGCCGGCGGTGCTGGCCGGCCCCCCGGTCCCCGTCGCGGTCCGACATCGCCGGGGCGACAGGCGCCCTGGCCGGATCAGAGGAGACCAGACCATGCCCGTCATCGGAACCTTCGAGAAGCTCGACGACGAGAGCTACACCGGCACGCTCAACACCCTCACCGTCGAGGCCGCCGCCCGGATCATGCCGGTCGAGGACAAGCGCTCGGACAAGAGCCCCGACTACCGCGTCTACGTGCGCCGGGCCGAGATCGGCGCCGGCTGGCGGCGCACGGCGCAGGAGAGCGGGCGCGCCTACATCTCGATCTCGCTCGCGGCCCCAGAGTTCGGTTCCACCCCGATCTACGCCTCGCTCGTCCAGGTGGATGCGCCCGAGGGCGAGGCCGATCCGGCGATCCCGCGCGGCCGGCAGCACCAGCTGATCTGGAACCCCCAGAACGGCGGCTGAGCGTCCGGGCAGGCCGGTGCCGCTCCCGGCGGCGCTGGCCACCGATCCGCGACAGGCTCCTGGACGCCCTGAGAGGCTCCAGGAGCCGCTGTGCGCGTCGTAGGCGCCCACGAACGGCGTGAAGGCCCTCGGCCTTAGGAGGCGCCCCTGCGCCCTCTTCGAGCGCCTTGAGCGCTCTTCACGGGCGAGTGGCCATCGCTACGCGTTCCCTAGTAACACCTCCGCTGTCGGAGACAGCCCGGCCAGCGCCATCGAGGCGCCGGCCGGGCTCGCGCAGTCGCGCGGCGTTGCACCCAGAGACCCGCCGCCGGCGGCCGGAGCGGGGGCCTCCGCGCCGACGAGTGCGGCCACCCTGCGCTCCACGACGGCGGGGAGGGCAGGGGAGGGCTCTCGACCGCGGCCCTCTGGCTCCGGCGTTGCGCAGCCGGCCTCCCCGCCGTCGCTCCGCTCCGGACGTCCGCCCGCGATCGGCGCTCCGGCCCCTCGCTCCGGGTCGCCAGCGGCTACCTGAAAACCCGCACACACGAGGCGGAAGCCTATCCTCCGGATTGGCTCCAAGAGGGCACGGCCTCAAGGATCGGAAAATCTTCGCTGCCGCCGCGCCCGCGGCCCGCGGAGCGCCGATCGGCAGCCGCCGCGCAAGCGTCGCCATCGCGCATGGAAGATTTTCCGCCCGGCTCCGCCGGCGCGTGCCGCGTCCTTGACCCCGCACCCTTTTGAAGACCGGCCCCGGACAGTCTCCCGCGCCCGTGCCTGCGGGGGGTCCCACCCCGACTCCGGAGGAGCCAGATCATGACCATCGCCATCGCCGACCGCAGCCTTGCCGAGCCTGCCATCTCCGAGATCGCCATCGCGCCCGTCACAGGCCTCGGCCATCTCGAAGACGACCGTCGCCACTACGACCCGCTCGATGACGATCGGGATGCTCTCTGGGACGACGTGGCACTCGCCGAGCCCGACCCGGACGACGTCGAGCCGCTGATCGATCCCGATCCCGCGCATCTCGCCTGGCTGCCCTTCTGACGGAGCAGCGCCGGGCGGCGCCGACCGTGCGCCGTCCTTCCCCTCATCCCCAGGAGACAGACCCATGACCCTTTCGACCTACGACACTATCACCCTCTTCGGCCTCACCGAGATCGGCGCCGAGCCCGCAATCGCCGATGACGACGCCCTCTCGGCCTTCGGCCGGGAGCTCGCGACCCTCATGACCGACGGGCTTGCCGATCTCGGGCTCGGCGCGCTCGCTAAGCGGCTCGGCGCGCAGCTCGTGTCCCTCGTCCATCGCGAGATCGGCCGGCTCGAGCGCGACGCCGACACGGGTGCCGATGCCATCGCCCGGCTCGCCCGTGAGCAGGACGGCTCCGAGGTCGCCGATGTCGAGCTGCAGGCCGCCATGGCGGAGCAGCACCGGCGGGATGAGGTCATCGCTGCCCTTGGGATAATCCGCGAGGCGTCAGCCGAGGCTTACTCAGCGACCACCGGCGAGACCTGGCAGCCACGCTCGGGCTCCCGCACAGGACCGCGTGTGACCGCGGCCCAGATCGACGCGCGCGAAATGGCGGCCGCCCGGCGGCGCGCGCGTGAGGCGGCGCTCAATCCGACAGGCCCGCGCATCGCCGTCACCGGCGACACCGGTGCCAGCGATCCGTCGCTGATCTTCGACACGCTCGACCGGATCAGGGATCGCCACCCCGACATGGTCCTCGTGACCAAGGGCGCTCGCGGCGCCGAGGCGATCGCCAGCCGCTGGGCCGCGACCCGGCAGCTCCCGCAAATCTCGGTCGCCCCGGACTGGTCGGGCGCGCGCCGGGCGGCCCCCTTCAAGGCGAACGACGAGATCATCGCGATGAAGCCCATCGGCGTCGTCGTCTTCGGCGGCAACGGCGTCGCGCTGAACCTGGCGCAGAAGGCCGAGCGCGCGCGTATCAAGGTCTGGCACATTCAGCTGCAGAAAGCGGCCGCAGCCTGACACTCTTCGGTCGATGAATGATCGTAGCCCGGTGCCCCCCGGCGCCGGGCTTCCTCCACCGTGCCTCGCCGCGCGCCGTCAATCCGCGCTCTCCCGACCGGTGCACACGATGCCGAGGCGCCGCCGTCGAGACGGCGCCTCGGCAGGCGCTGACGCGCCATGATGTCGCCTTCGGCATCCCTGCACCTTCAGCCTGTGGATGCCGTTGAGGCCCGTCCCGAAGCCCGACGAGGGGTAGCGTCTCAAGCTGTAGTCGACATGGGCGGATCGGCGCTCACCGCGCCGACCGGGCTGGCAGTCGCTGGCGCGACCCGAGCCCGTCCCGGTCTCGGCTCTTCGGGTGCTCATCCCTTCCGCTCCCCGCGGGGCCTGAAAGCGCGCAATGCCTCGGGTAGCACTTGGTGACTGCCGGGTATCACTCCCAAGCGCGATCCATCGCGCATGCCGCTGGGCCGCTCTCATGGGGCAGTCCTCGCCGGCCAAGGCGTCGCGCAGCGGTCCACGACTCCGATTCGTGCCGGAGCCCCTTCCGAGAGCGATCTCGTCGTCCTGTTCCCGTCCTCTGCGAGGCCGGGTCCCCTCAGGATTTGGGCACACACTCTGCCCATTGCTGCGCAACAGGCGACGGTTCGTGATTTTCGCACAAATCACAAAGGGATAGGGATGCGTGGACCCGTGATTTGAACTGGCAGCGGGGGGCATTTGTCTGTCACAGACGGCTTCTGGCATCGAGACTGTGGCCTACAATGCTGCCAGGGGGCAGCGTTGGCCTCTTGGACGTCGCTATGCGCTGCCACCGGGCAGTTTGGTGCTGCCCCCTGGCATCTCCCGGCTGCCCCGTGGCATTCGGCGATGCGCTGCGTCTTATCTTCTTGATAACGCATGCGTTTCTCTGGGGTCGGCAGAGAAGTGAATTGGGCGCCTTAGGACAAAACGTCGCAGGCTGAAACAAACCTCACGCGCAGGTTGCAGCGAATTCAACCTGTTAACAACGCTTTGCCGCGAGACCATGGGCTATTTTGCGCGTCGAGGCAGCAGATTTCGTGAATTGGCCGAACACGTTACCGGCGGCATCATTCCTGCACTGCCCACCACCCATGCAATGAGGTTTTGATCGAGGAACAACCCCCATGACACAGTCGAAAGCCCCCGGTTCGGTTGTCGTCGGTGCGCGTATTCCCCATGAAGCCCGTGAAGCGTTTTGTCGACTCTACGGTCAGAACGGACCGTCGAAAGGCCTCTCCTCCGTGATCGATCTGGTGCTCGCCTCCGGGTGCCGCGATCTCG
>JBCCLX010000108.1:0-11611 GCA_039026635.1 Pseudomonadota bacterium | reverse complement strand
GCGGATCATGGGACCCGCAGGCGCGCCAAAAGGAGAGGGGAGATGAGCAGCCTTGTCAGCCGAAACGGGCAGCTCGCCGTGATGGAGCGACTGCTCTCGTCTGAACCCCGAGCCAAGATCCTCAAGTGATGAGCCCTAGCAGGAGTGCGAGAGATGAGCCAGCCCGACATCCACCTCTACACCGCCGCGACGATGAACGGCTACAAGCCCGTCATCTTCCTCGAGGAAGCCGGCGTTCCCTACGACCTCACCTTCATCGATTTCGCCAAGAATGAGCAGAAGGCGCCGAGCTACCTCAAGCTCAATCCCAATGGCCGGATCCCGACCATCGTTGACCGCTCCAATGGGGATTTCGCGGTTTTCGAGAGTGGCGCGATCCTGTGGTACCTGGCCGAAAAATACGGCGTCTTCCTGCCCGAGGCGGCCAAGGCGCGCTCCGAGACGCTGCAGTGGCTGATGTTTCAGATGGGCGGGATCGGCCCGATGATGGGCCAGGCAATGTATTTTCAGCGGATCGCGGCGCCCAACGGGCATGAGGAGCCCTTCTCGATCAAGCGCTATGTCGATGAGACGCGGCGGCTGTTGGAGGTCTTGAACACACGGCTCTCCGAGCACGCATGGCTCGCGGGGGACAGCTACACGATCGCCGACATGGCGACCTACCCCTGGGCGCGTGCCTATCCTTGGGCGATGGTCGAGATCGATGGGCTCGACCATCTGAAAGGCTGGTTCGACCGTCTCGATGCGCGGCCTGCGGTGCAGAAGGCGCTGACGATCCCTAAGGCCCAGCCTGCGTTCAGGGGCGATGGGGACGCGTCGGCGTTTCTGGCGGAGAACGCGGCGCGCTTCGCCTCGGACGTGAAGAAGGGCTGAGGGCGCGGGCGACAATCGTCACCGAGAACCACCGCGCGCTACTCCACGTCTTTGGCGATCCGAAAGCCGATGTGGTTGGAGCCAAGGCCCGTTTCCTGGGGCTGGCGTGCGGTGGGGCGATAGCGCATGCAGAAGCCGGGAGCGCAGAGCCAGGAGCCGCCCTTGACGACCTTGCGCGCGCCCATGCTCGGTTGCGAAAACCGCGTGGCGAGCGCTTCGGGTGGCCCGTCCGGGTTGATATCGGGGCGGCTCGGATGGCCGGGCACCCACCAGTCCGCTGCAAACTCCCAGACGTTGCCGAGCATGTCGTGTAGCCCGTAGCCGTTGGGCGCGAAGGAGGCGACGCTTGCCGTGCCATGGTGCCCGTCATCCGCCAGATCCGCGTTCGGGAACGCCCCCTGCCAGGTATTGGCCTTCCATCCCTCGATCGGGTTGTAGGGCTCATCCCAGGCGCTGGCCGGGCCCGCGAGGCCGCCGCGGGCCGCAAACTCCCACTCCGCTTCCGTCGGCAAGCGCCCGCCGGCCCAGGCGGCATAGGCGCTGGCGTCTTCGAAGGAGATCTGGACGACGGGGTGATCCGCGAGCCCCTCGATGGAGCTGCCCGGGCCCGTGGGATGGCGCCATTGGGCGCCTGGCACATAGGACCACCAGGCCATGGCGTTCGCCTGATCAACCGGGTTCTCGGGGATGGCGAAGACCATCGAACCGGGGACGAGAAGCTCCGCCGGCCAGCCGGGGTTCTCCGCCGGATCGAGCGGTTTCTCGGCAGTCGTCACATAGCCGGTGGCCTCGACAAAGGCGGCAAACTCCGCGTTGGTGACCTCGGTGGAACCGATGGCATAGGGGCTGAGCCAGACCGTGCGCGTTGGCCCTTCCTCGCGATAATGCGACTGGCTGCCCATTTTGAAGCTGCCGCCCTTGAGCGTGACGAGCCCGTTGGCGCCCGCAGTGTCGGCCAGCGCCAGGAGCATCCCCGCGCCGATGGTTGCGAGCTTGGCGTGCCCGGCCGCACTCCTCATCCAGTGCTCCGCACGCAGGCTGAGCCCCGCGGGCCGCAGGCGGGTCTCCAGGTCGCTATGAGGCGTTGCAGCATCGGTCCCGCTCCTTGCGCGACGCATGGGCCAGGGCCGCGTACAGGCGGCCCTGACAGAGGGTGCGCGTTTCGAAAGGCACCGTCCAGCCTCTGCGGCGCCGACGGGCCGTTCGCCTCGGGACCAGGGCGATGGTGTGACCGCCCCAGTCGCCGCTTTGCCGAGTGGCTTACTCGGTCGGCACGCGGATCTCGGCGATGGCGGCCGAGCACCCTTCGGAGACCCCGCTTGCCTGAGACAGGCAGCTCATCATGCGGCCCTCGCCAACCTCGGTGTCGCTGCAATGCGCTGCCACATCGGCGCGACACTGCTGCGCGACATAGCGCATGCGCTCGAAGAACAGATCGATCATGTCGGCTGCATCGGCCATGGCCGTGCCACAGGTCTCGCCGACCTGATCCTCGTAGGAATAGAGGCAGGCCATGACCCGGCCATGGCCGACGGTCACGTCAGAGCAGCGGTTCTCGATCTCCGTGGCACAAGCGCCCAGGATGTCGGCGGCGGGGGCCGGCGTCGTCACGAGGGTGGCGAGGGCGAGGCACGCGCCCGATACGATGGTGTGTTTCATCGGTGAGGTTCCTTCCCGGGCCTTAGGGCGTGACGATGATGTAGACGGTGGTGCCGGACTGGACGACCGGCTGGTAGTAGACGCCGCCGCAGTAGTGGTAGGCGCCGCGCAGCACACAGCCCGCGGGCAGACTGCGAATGTAGTCCTGCCGGCGGGAGGTCCGCCGTGCCGTCCGACGCGCGACACGGCGGGACTGGGCACGATAGGTTTGCGCCTCGGCGCCCTGGGTGGCGACCGAGAGGCTCAAGGCCCCTGTCGCGGGCTCGACAGCAACCTCGGGCCGAAGCCCCATGCCGAGGGTGAAGGCGGCGGCCAGGATGGCTGTCGCAAGAAGGTTCCGAGAGAGCATTGTCGTGGTCTCCATGATGCGGCGGTTGGTCGTGGTGTGAGGGTTTTTTCTGGGCCGAGATGTCCGGCAGGGGTGTCCTAGCCGAGATGGGCCTCGGTTGGTGACCTAAAATCGAAAAGTCGCGCCGAGATACGGACCTGTTTGCACAACGTTGTATCCGAAGGTCCCGTCGCTGCGCTCGGTCTCAAAGTCGATGCCATAGACCTGCCAGCCGATTTTGAGGGAGACCGTCTCCCATGGGGCATAATCAGCGCCCGCGAGCACGTTCCATTGCAGATCAGAGCCGTTGGCGCCGAAGCCGCCGAGTTCGGCCCGCGCGCCGAGGGTCCAGCTCTCCGAAACCTCGACACCCCCGCGGATCCCGATGACGGGTTCGAACCAGGTCTCTCGACCGCCGAGCGTGGCCTGCAGATCCTCGCCCTGATCGATGTCGACCGCAGCCTCGACCTCTTGGCGCAGCGAGTTCCACCGAAAGCCGATGGCCGCGTCGATCCCATAGCGGCGACCGGCATCGCCATAGGAGCCTTGGAGGGCGCGATAGGCGCCCATGGCCGTGACCCAGCCCTGCACCAGCGTGAGATCCACCCGCGCCGTGCTGACGCCGGCATCGGGGAAGGAGAGCGTCGTACCGGCGCTGAGGTTGGCATAGTAGCCGTCTACGATCAGGCCGAGATCACCGCGCCAAACCTCGGCCCGCGCCGAGCCTGCAAAGCGCATGGCGCCGAAGATATCGGAAAGATCGAGATCAACATCGGCCTCGGCATCGGCGATGGTCGCCGTCCCCGTCGTGGTGACCGGCAGGAAGAGATAGGGCGTCAGACCGACGCGCCATTCGCCAGGCGCCGATGGCGCAAGATTGATGCTTTGCGCCAAGGCGGCGCTGGGCAGCGTCAGCGCTGTGATAAGGACGAGGAGCGCGTCGCGACCCCGCCTGCAGCCTGTTGGGTGATCCATGGCGTTCCCCGGTTCTGGTTCTTTGGAGATTGGGAATGCGATCTCAGGTCGTGGGCATGGGGACGTCGCGGCGCGCCCGCCTCTCCTAGCGTCAGGCTACTCCCCTTTTTCCGCGGATCATCGCTTCTGTGAAGGGGGCTTGGTTGATTCTTCTCAAGTTTCAGAAAGAACTGCAGTTCGTGGTCGTTTTGAAAGTGACGACTGGGAAGGCGCGCATCGGGTCGCGTTTTCCAGAAGCGCCGCCCCGCCGATCGGCGCTTGTGTCGCTGGGGCTGGGCGCGCAAGTTGCCGCAGGGAAGGCGCGGGAGCCGCGCTGATGTCGGAGGAGCGGCCGTGAAGGACGAGAGCCAGCCCGATGATCGCCGTGACGACGCGCCCGATGCGGCGTCGGAGACTGCGCCAGATACAGGGTCCGGCGGAGAGACCCAGCCGGAGCGCAAGGGCGGTGGCGAGCTTGCCAGCCTCAGGCGGATCACTCTGGCGGCGATGGCCTTGTTGCTCATCGTCTTCTGCTATTCTGTGGTCGCCGACCGGATGACGCCCTTTGCCAGCGATGCCCGCGCCCAGGCCTTCGTGCTGCGCATCGCCACCGAGCTGAACGGGCGCGTCGAGGCAGTGAGCGTCGCGGACAACTCGGTGGTGGAAGAGGGGGACGAACTCTTCCGCATCGATCCCACCCCTTTCCAGATCGCCGTTGAGCAGGCCAAGGCGCGGCTGGACCAGGCGGGGCAGAACGTCGATGCCTCAACCTCGGCCATCCAGGTCTCGGAAGCGCAGCTCGCCGAGGCGCGCGCCAATGAGGCCAATGTCCGCGCCCAATCGGCCCGTGTGCTCGAGCTGGTCGAGCGTGGCGTCTATGCCAAGGCGCGCGAGGACGATGCGCTCTCGGCCATCGATGCGGCGCGGGCGGGGGTGGAGAGCGCGGAGGCGGATCTCGAACGTGCGCGCGAGGAGCTGGGCCCTCAGGGAGCGGATAACCCGCAGGTGCTCGACGCCCTCGCGAGTCTGCGCTCGGCCCGCTACGATCTCTCTCGCACCCGCGTCGTCGCGCCCTCCCGCGGGGTCGTGACCAACCTTCAGCTGGCCGGAGGGCAGACGGTGACAGCGGGTCAGCCGGCGATGACCTTCATCAGCGATGAGGACGCTTGGCTGCTGGCCTCCATGCGCGAGAACAGCCTTGGCGTGCTGGAGGCGGGGCAGGCGGCAGAGGTTGTCTTTGACGCGCTGCCTGGGCAGGTCTTCCCGGCGTCGGTGAACTCCGTCGGCTGGGGTATCGCAAACGAGCCGGTGGACCCCAACACGGGCCTACCCAAGGAATCGAGCGCGACCGGATGGCTGACTGATCCCCAGCGGTTTCCAGTCATTTTGCATTTCGACGAAGAGAACCCGCCGCGTGGCGTCCGCTATGGCTCACGGGCGGCTGTCATCGTCTATGCGCGCAACAACTTGGTGATGGACGCGCTTGCCTGGCTCAGGATCCGGCTGATCGCTTTGGTCACCTATGTCTCTTGATGCGGAGGCGACGGCACGGCGCAATGCAGCGCTGCGCTTAGCCTTCGGCATCGTCGTGGGGCTGCTGATCGAGACGGTGCGCGGCGCGGCTCTGCCAACCCTGGCGCCGATTATCGCGGTGCAATTGCTCGCCGCAATCCCGCGCCCGCCGGGGATGAAGCTGATCGCGATGCTCCTGGTGGTCTCGGCCGCGGCCTCGGCGCTGGCCTATAGCGTGGGCGTGCTGACGGAGGACGATCCGCTGTCCTACGCGATCGGTGTTGGGCTTCTCTATCTCTGGGGCTTCACCCTCGCCTTCACGCCCAAGCTCGCGCCAGTGGGTGTGATGGTCATCACGATGACCGTGGTCATCACCGGGATCTCCGCCTCCTCCACAGGCGCTGCGCTCGAGATCATGATCTCGCTGATCCAGTCCGTCGTCCTCGGCTTTCTGATCGTCATGCTGGCCCATGCGGTGCTGCCTCCCCGCGTGGTGCCCGCGCCGGCCGGGAAGGGGGCCGGGAAGGAGGCCGGGTCGGATCAACGGCTCGACGCGCTGCCGGCGACCTTCCGTGCGCTTGTGGCGACGATCGTGATCTTGCCGGCGCATCTCTACCTCTTCGCCCATGGGACGGGCTCGATCCTCGTGCTGATGACGGTGGCGACGATGCTGCGTCAACCCGGGATCGATGCCTCGGCGCGCTATGTTGCGTCCTTCGCCGCGGGCAATCTGGTGGGCGCGGCGGTTGCGGCGCTGGCGATGCTGTTGGTGAGCACGCAGCAGTCCGGGGCCGTGATGGTCGCCGTCACCCTGGTGGCGGCGCTCTTCCTGGCGACGCTCAGCGCACAGGGGCCCCTCTGGCGGGCGGCGATGATCCCGGGGATGGTCGCCTTCGTGGTGCTCTATGGCCTGATCTACTCGCCCTATGTTGACACCAAGGAGGTCTCGGTCACCGCACGGGCGGGGATGATCGTCACGGGCGCGCTCTATGCCCTCGGTGCGGTCAGCGTTCTGGCGCCTCTGGTGGTGCGGTCTCTGCGGCGCCGGGGCGGTCGTCACGCCGGGCTTTCGGCCCCTTGATCACGCTGACGACGCGCCCGATCAGGATCGCCAGGTAGAGTGTGCCCATGGCGCCTGCGATCCCGGCCATGATCTTGGCAAAGGGCGTCGTTGGCAGCACATCGCCATAGCCGAGCGTCGTGAAGGTCACGAGGCTGAAGTAGAGCATCTCGGTATGCAGATCCGTGGTGCCTTCCGCGACACCGATGGAGCCAGGTACCCAGATCTGGAGCGCGACGAAGAGGAGCGACCAGAGGAGGGTGAGCAGGAAGTAGCCGAAGACAGCCCCGGCCAGTGCGTCGCCATCGGCCTCGGTCTCCTGGAAGAGGAGGCTGAGGGTACAGGCCGTCATCCAGGCGACGAGCCCTATCGTCACGAAGAGCGCGAGAGCGGGGAGGAACGCGCCGCCCACCTGCTCGGTCAACACCGTGATGACGACCCAGAGCCCCACGGTCGCCGCCCCGAAACCGCGCCCGCCGAGCGCCTCGCGCGAGAGATGCACCACCGCCCCGAAGATGGAGGCGTAGAGCAGGATCTGCAGGGCATCGCCAAGGATCGTCGTCCGCAGGAGCGGCGCCATGAAAAAGGCAAGGATCAGGAGCGCGAGCAGCAACGTAAAGCGCCAACGCTCCACCGGCGCGAGGAGACGGCGGACCAAGGGGGTCACGGTTGGCCCCCGGCCTCAGCCATCCTGATCCGGCGACGCAGCTGTCGGCGCTGCACCAGCCTTCGAGCCAGCGTCTGTCTCAGCGCCTGTCTCAGCGCCTGTCTCAGTGTCTCTCTCGGCGTCGGAGCTCACGGACTCGATCCACATCGTGACCATCTTGTAGAAGACCGCGAGGATGACCGGCCCTGTGAAGAGACCGATCAGCCCGCCCGAGACCGTGCCTCCGATCACGCCGATCAGGATCACGACCATCGGTGTTTCGAGCCCACGCGCCATCAGCACCGGCTTCAACACGTTATCCGAGAGCAGGACGGGCACCATGTAGGCGGTGAAAAGGATGGCCGCCAGCGTCGGCTCCGCGCTCCAGACATAGATGATGCAGGGCACGATCACGATCACGGGCGCCTGGACGAGGGTGGAGGCGACGAGGAGCGCTGCGATCACACCGGCGAAGGGCATGCCGATGGCGAGCACGCCGATGGCGCCCAGCCCGCCTTGGATCACCGCCACGCCGATGACGCCTTTCGTGACATTGCGCGCGGTCTGAGCGGCCATCAGCAGCATGGCCGAGCCGCGGTCGGAGGCGATACGGGCCACGAGCTGGTCTGTGAGGCGCACGAGCGGATCGGCATAGCTCATGAAGACCGTGGCGAAGATGATCGCGAGGGCGAACTGAAGGACGCCGCCCAGGAGCCCCGCGCTGATCGACAGGACCTTGCCGGCCGCGCTCCGGATCTCCGTGGCATAGCTCGCCGCGAAGGCGCCGAAGTTCTCGCTGGCCGCCGTCCACATCTCGAACACGCGGTTCCCGATCAGAGGCCAGTCCTTCACGCTCTCCCGCGCCGGCGGGATCTGAGCCTCACCTGCCGCCAGCGATTGCGCGATGGGACCGAGGGACTGCAGGATCGACTCGACGATCAGCACCGTGGGCGTGATCAAGACCACAAGCCCGATCAGCGCGATCAAGGGCGCTGCCCAGCCCCCGAACTTGCCCATATAGGAGCGCAGCCAGAGATAGGCGGGGTAGACACCGACGGCCATGATCACGGCCCAAATCACCACCGAGAAGAAGGGCGCAATGACGCCGACCGCCATGTAGCCGACCAGGGCGACGATCGAGACGCTGATGAAGACGTCGACAGAATTGCGCATCAGCTGCCGGCGCACGGCTTGCTCGTCTGCCATGGGTCCCTCCAAAGGCGCGCGGTGACGGTGAGAACCGCGACGTTAGCGGGGGTACAGGGCGTGCTCAACACGCAGCGCTGACGTCGAGAAACATTCTTACCCGTGCCGTGGCGGCCAAGTGCCAGACGCGTTCAGCGGCCACTCGTCCAAACCCGTGGGCCGTTCGACGGCGGGGACCGGAACAGAGCCCGCACGCCCTAGCGATCCCGAGGGGGGCGATGGCGAAAGGCGCTTGGCGGCTGGCCGTATTGCTCGACGAAGGCGCGCGTCATCGCCGCGCTGTTGCGATAGCCGCAGCGCAGGGCAATCTCGGTCACCGAATAGGCTGAGCCCTGCGCATAGCGCCGCGCCGCCGCCAGCCGCAGCCGCTTGTAGACCGTGATTGGCGGCGCCCCCAGTTCGGCCTGAAAGGCGCGCGTCAGGCCGCGCTGCGTCGTCCCCGCGCGTGCCGCGATGGTGCCGATGGCGAGCGGTGTCTCGAGCGTGGAGGACATCAGCGCGATCGCCTGGCGCACGGTGGAGGAGGCACGCTCCCCGAAAGCTCCCGGTTGGGGTGCCTCGGTCGATTGGTGGAGAAAGAGCGCCGAGACCTCGAGGCGCAGCGCCTCCCCATGGGTCTGTCGGATCAGCTCCAGCACCAGATCGAAGGCTGTCATCGCGCCGCCGCAGGTGATCCGACCGGCTTCGATCACAAACCGTTCTGCGACAGCCTCCACGGTGTCGAACGCCTCCTCAAACGCGGTCAGCTCGTCCCAGTGGATCGTCGCCCGCCGCCCCTCGAGCAGCCCGGCATGGGCCATCAACCAGGCCGCCGTATCCATGCCAACCACCGTGTCGAAGCGCCGAGCCGCCGCCTGCAGCGCCCGGGCGGTTGCCTGGGAGGTGAGGCTGGGCGCATCGAAGCTCGTCAGCACGAAGAGGAACCGCCCGCCCGGGTGATCCCGCAGACGCCCGCCCGGCAACACGGGCAGACCGCTTGAGGAGGCCACCGCCTGCCCATCGAGCGTCACGAACTGCCAGCGATAGAAGTTGCGCATCAGGAGGTCATTGGCGCCTCGAAGCGGCTCGACCGCATTGGCCAAGCAGTGGTTCGAAAAGCGCGGGAACAGAAGGACGGCCACCTCCTGCGTCTCATCTGTCGCGATGCTCCAATTCCGCATGATTAGTGTCTAAAGCCGCATGATAAGCGGGATCAAGTCGGCTAGAGCGAGGGTTCGGCGACGCGGGAGGGCACCCATGCAGTTCGGGTTGAGCGAAGAGCAGGAGATGATCGTCTCCACGGTCCGCAGCTTCGTGGAGAACGAGATCTATCCCCATGAGGCCGAGGTGGAGCGCACCGGCGAGGTGCCGCCGGCGGTCGCCGAGGCGATCAAGGCGAAATGCCTCGAGCTCGGCTTCTATGCCTGCAACTTTCCGGAGGAGGTCGGTGGGGCTGGTCTCAACCACCTCGACTTCGCGCTGGTGGAACGCGAGCTCGGGCGCGGCTCCATGGCGCTCACGCATTTCTTCGGGCGCCCGCAGAACATCCTGATGGCCTGCAACGCCGAGCAGCGGGAGCGTTACCTCCTGCCGGCCGTGCGCGGGGAGCGGATGGATGCGCTGGCGATGACGGAGCCGGATGCGGGATCGGACGTGCGCGGCATGAAGTGCACCGCGGTGCGCGACGGGGGCGACTGGGTGATCAACGGCTCGAAGCACTTCATCTCCGGCGCCGATCACGCGGATTTCTTCATCGTCTTTATCGCAACCGGCGTGGACGAGACGCCAAAGGGCCCGAAGAAGCGCATCACGACCTTTCTGGTCGACCGCGGCACCCCGGGCTTCGAAGTGCGCGACGGCTACCGGTCCGTCAGCCACCGTGGCTACAAGAACTGCATCCTCGATTTCGACGCCTGCCGCCTGCCGGAGGCGCAGGTACTCGGCGCCGTCGATGGCGGCTTCGAGGTGATGAACGAGTGGCTCTATGCGACCCGCATCACCGTGGCGACGATGAGCGTTGGCCGGGCGCGGCGCTGCTTCGACATGGCCCTCTCCTATGCGGCCGAGCGCAAGCAGTTCGGGCAGCCCATCGGCAAGTTTCAGGGCGTGAGTTTCCAGATCGCCGATATGATCACCGAGATCGACGCCGCCGATTGGCTGACGCTGGCAGCCGCCTGGCGCCTCGATCAGGGGCTGCCCGCCAACCGCGAGATCGCGAGCGCGAAGGTCTATGCCTCGGAGATGCTGGCGCGGGTCACCGACGCGACGCTCCAGATCTATGGCGGCATGGGGCTGATGGACGACTTCCCCATCGAGCGCTTCTGGCGCGACGCCCGCGTGGAGCGGATCTGGGACGGCACCTCCGAGATCCAGCGCCACATCATCAGCCGCGACCTCCTGCGCCCCTTGGGGGCCTGATGCCCAGCCAGGCAAGATCGGGGATCGACCGTCTCTTGCGCCCGAAATCCATCGCCGTGATCGGGGGTGGGTTTTGGGGGACGAACGTTGTCGAGCAGTGCCGCAAGATCGGTTTTGCCGGTGAGATCTGGCCGGTGCACCCCAAGCGCGAGACCGTCGGCGGCCTGGCGGTCTTCCGCGATATCGAGCATCTGCCGGCGGCACCGGACGCCGTCTTCATCGGGATCAATCGCGAGGCGACCATCGAGGCGGTCGAGGTCTTGGCGCGCCAGGG
This sequence comes from Pseudomonadota bacterium, assembly GCA_039026635.1. Classification (GTDB taxonomy): domain Bacteria; phylum Pseudomonadota; class Alphaproteobacteria; order Rhodobacterales; family Rhodobacteraceae; genus Thermohalobaculum. The sequence continues at coordinate 702 of JBCCLX010000108.1, read as the reverse complement.
TGCGGGCGGCGCGGTCTGCTTCGCCTCCGGCTTCAGCGAAGCCCAGGCCGAGACCGGGGATGGCGCGGCCAAGCAGGCGGCGCTGCTGGAGGCTGCCGGCGCGATGACGGTGCTGGGACCCAACTGCTATGGCTTCGTCAATTATCTCGATGGCGCAGCGCTTTGGCCCGATCAGCATGGCGGCAAGCGGGTGGAGGAGGGCGTCGCCATCGTCACCCAATCCTCCAACATCGCGATTAACCTCACCATGCAGGCCCGTGGACTGCCGCTCGCCTACATGGTGACCGTCGGCAATCAGGCGCAGATCGGGCTCGCAGAGGTCTCGCGGGCGCTGCTGGCCGATCCGCGGGTCACGGCGCTGGGGCTCTACATCGAAGGCATCGGCGATCTGCGCGGCTTCGAGCGGCTGGCGGCGGACGCGCATGCGCTCGGCAAACCCATCGTGGCCGTGAAGGTCGGCCGGTCCGAACAGGCCCAGGCAGCGGCGGTCTCGCACACCGCCTCGCTCGCTGGCAGCGACGCTGGCGCCCGGGCGCTTCTCGCGCGGCTTGGGATCGGGCAGGCACAGTCGCTGCCGGTGCTGCTCGAGACGCTGAAGCTTCTGCATGTCGCAGGGCCCTTGGCGTCGAACCGCTTTGCGTCGATGTCGAGCTCCGGGGGGGAGGCGAGCCTGATGGCCGACGCCGCCCATGGTACGACTGC
>JBCCLX010000107.1:0-11649 GCA_039026635.1 Pseudomonadota bacterium | reverse complement strand
CGGCCCAGGCCCAGGGCTGCGGGACAACGCCCAGCCCCGCCTGCATGCCAAGCCACATGCCCGCGATCATCGCCGCCACCGCCAGCCCGAAGATCAGATGGCAGGCCACCCCCCAGCTCAGCGCAAGCGCTCGATCGACGCCGAGATGGCCGGGCGCGCGCGGCGATGGCGCGGCGTCAAAGGTGCGGCGCAGCGGTGGCAACCACGACAACAGGCGCTCGACGGCGCGAAAGAAGATCTCGACCATGGGGCGCCAAGTATGGCCAGTCGCCCGGCGCGACAGGGCACTGCGACGTCTCGCCCGTCGTCATCGGCGAGAGAGCGACGGCGGCCATGCTTGACCGGGCGGTCCCAGCCGCGCCCTATGGGGCCCGCGTCCGCGCGCCCCTTTCTCGCCAACAGCGCGTACCACCCGGCGCCCTGCGCAACACTCTCATACGGAGCCCCCCAATGGACGGACAGACCTCGATGAACGGCGCTGAGGCGTTGGTGCGCACGCTGCATGCGGGCGGTGTGGATGTCTGCTTCGCCAATCCCGGCACCTCGGAGATGCAGTTCGTCGATGCGCTCGACCGGACACGGCTGATGCGCTGTGTCTTGGGGCTCTTCGAAGGGGTCGTGACCGGGGCCGCCGACGGCTATGGCCGGATCGCGCGCAAGCCCGCCGTCTCGCTCCTGCATCTGGGGGCGGGGCTCTCCAATGCCTCGGCCAATTTGCACAACGCCAAGCGGGCGCGGACACCGATGCTGAACCTCGTGGGTGAGCACGCAAGCTGGCATGTGCAATACGACCCGCCGCTCGCCTCCGATATTGCGGGACTGGCCGGGCCCGTCTCGCACTGGGTGCACACGGCGACGGATGTCAGCAGCCTTGCCGCGGATGGGGCGGCGGCGCTGGCGGCCGCGCGCAGCTGGCCCGGCCGCGTCGCCACGCTGATCGCCCCTGGCGATAAGGGCTGGGACATGGGCGGGCAGACGGCCGAGCCCCTCGCGCCCGAAGGCCCGGCCGCACCGGACCCGGAGGCCGTGGAGGCCGCAGCGCGCGCGCTCTCCGGCGGCGGCGGGCTCCTCTTTATCGGCGGGCACGCGCTTGAGCGGCCCGAGACCCGCGCACTGGCCGCCGCCATTGCAGCCGCGACAGGCGCCCAGGTTCTCTGCCCCACAAGCTTCCGCCGGATCGATCGGGGCGGCGATACGCCGGGGATCGAGCGGCTGCCCTATGCGGTCGATATCGCGCTCGAGCGTCTGAAGGGCGTTCGGGCGGCCGTTTTGGTCGAGACCGTGCGCCCGCCCGCCTTCTTCGGCTATCCTGGCAAGCCGAGCCTCTTACTGCCCGAGGGGTGCGAGACGGTCACGCTGGCGGATTTCGGCACCGATGGGCCCGCGGCGCTCGCGATGCTGGCCGAACGCTTGGGGGCGACCGCCGCTCCTGCCGGCCCAGGCCCGGCCTCGCCGCCGCGCCCGCAGCCCGGCGCGCTGACGCCCGAAACCCTGGCCGCTGCCATCGGCTCGGTCGCTGTCGAGGATGCGATCTATATCGACGAGGGGATCACCTCGGGCCGGGCCATCTATCCCGCCCTGGCCGGTGCGCCGGCGCACAGCTGGCTGCCGATCACCGGGGGTGCCATCGGTATCGGCCCGCCCATGGCCGTGGGGGCCGCCGTCGCCGCGCCGGAGCGCCCCGTGATCGGGCTGCAGGCCGATGGCTCGGCGATGTACACGATCCAGGCGCTTTGGACCGCGGCGCGGGAGCAGCTGAACGTCACCTGGATCGTCTTCGCCAACCGAACCTATGAGATCCTCAAGCACGAGCTTGCCCGCACCGGGGCCAACCCCGGCCCCTCGGCCCTAGCGCTCGTCGATCTCGACCGTCCCGCCCTCGATTTCGTCAGCCTTGCACGCGGGCATGGGGTGGACGGCGAGGCGGTCGACTGCCCGGCAGCCTTGGCGGCCCGCCTCGAATGGGCCGTCAAACAACCCGGCCCCTATCTGATCGAGGCCCGGCTCTGACGCTCACGTCCCTATGGGCGAGGTGACCAGGGACGCCGCACGTCACTCGCTCCGGCGCCGAATGGAAAGCGATGCCCGATCTGCGCGATCACATGGCGCAAACATCACCGCCGCATGGACTTGGGGACCAGGGCGGCTGCGCCAAGTTTGCCCGCTAGAGACGGGTCGGAACGGCTCGCTCGGTGGCTAATCTCCGGTAGACGGTTGCCCTAGCTGGGCACCAGCCGTCGGTAGAGGTGCCAGCTCGCATGGCCGAGGAGCGGCAGGGCGACGATCAGGCCGAGGAAGAAGGGCGCCGAGGCAATCGCCAGCACCACGCCGATGAAGCCGGCCCAGGCCAGCATCACCTTCGGGCTCTCCAGCACTGCCTTGAAGCTGAGCACCATGGCCGTGATGAAGTCGCTGTCCCGGTCCAGCAGGAAGGGGAAGGCGATGACCGACAGGCTGTAGGAGACCGCCGCGAAGAAGGCGCCAAAGGCATGGCCGACGATCAGGAAGGTGATGCCGTTCTCCGTCGTCAGCATCTGCCCCGCCAGCTCCCAAAACCGGTCGGTCGAGGCGGAGAAGAAGATCGCGAAGAGCATCACGCCGACGCGGCTCCACACCGCAAGCCAGAACATCAGGATGAAGCCATGATAGAGGATCTGCTTTCGGGCGGTGCGCGCGACCATGGCCGGCACGTCCGAGAAAGCCAGACCCAACCCATGCTCCCGCCTGCGCGAGATCTCGTAGAGGATCACGGCGGCAAAGGGCCCGATCAGCGCGAAACCGGCGACGACCGGGAAGGAGAGCCCGCGAAACTCCCGAAACTCGAGCACCCATAGAAGAAGGAGCCCGCCCAGCGCATAGAGAAGCCCGACAGCACTTCCCAGCAGCGGCGCGGCCCGGAAGTCCGCCCAGCCATCCGAGAGCGCTCCCGACAGATCGTCCCATGTGGCCGCGCGGACGGGCGGCACGCCCTGGCTGGCGCGCCAGGGCCCCGGGTCGCCCCCCGGTATGGTCTTCGCGGCGCTCTCGCCGGCGTCGATCCCGCTCATCTCATGTCCTCCCAAAGCTCTTGTCGCCGATCGGCCCGCTCTTTGTCGGGTTCCGCCAATCAAAGCGCCGTCTGCGGGCGCTTGGCCTTGATCGAGTTCAACCCGGCAACCCGCGGGCTGGTCAAGCGCGGCGCGTGAGGGTAGCTCTCGGGTCCCACCACAGAAGGCCCCTTCCATGCCCCAGCTGATCGACCGCCACTCGCGCGGTGTCTTCATCATCGCAGCCACCCCCTTCGCCGAGGATGGCGCGCTGGATCTCGAGAGCGCGGACAGTCTTGTGGACTTCTACAAGGGCTGTGGCGTGCATGGCATGACCATCCTCGGCGTCATGGGCGAGGCGCCGAAACTGACACCGGACGAGAGCCTCGCCTTCGCGCGCCGGATGATCGCGCGCGCCGATATGCCGGTGATCGTCGGCGTCTCGGGCGGTGGATTTGCGGGCATGAAGCGGCTTGCGCATGAGGTGATGGCCATGGGGGCTGCCGGCGTGATGGTCGCGCCGCCCCCAGGCACAGCGCCGGAGGATCGGGTCGAGGGCTACTATGCGGCCGTCTGCAACACGCTGGGCCCGGATGTGCCGATCTGCTTGCAGGACTATCCGCAGCTGACGGGTGTGAAGATCTCGGCGGCCTCGATCCTGCGGTTGACCGCGGCGCATCCCCAGATCGTGATGCTGAAGCATGAAGACTGGCCGGGGCTCAACAAGCTGACGGCCGTGCGCCGGGGGAGCGACACCGCCGAGGTGCCGCGCATCTCGATCCTCACGGGCAACTCCGCGCTGTTCCTGGCCGAGGAGATGGCGCGCGGGGCCGATGGCGCGATGACGGGCTACTGCTACCCCGAGATGCTGGTCGAGGTGGTCCGCGCGAGCGTGGCCGGCGATGCGGACCGGGCCTCGGACATCTTCGAGGCGCATCTGCCGCTCGTGCGCTACGAACAGCAGCCGGGCCTCGGGCTGGCGCTGCGCAAAGAGGTACTGCGCCGGCGCGGTGCGATTGCGTCGGCGGCCCTGCGCGCGCCGGGACCCAAAATGTCGGGGGAGGATGCGGTGGAGCTCGACCGCATGCTGTCCCGCCTAGAGACGCGACTGAAGGAGCTCGGCTGATGGATCTCGGTATTGCGGGCAAGCGCGCCCTCGTCCTCGCCTCCTCCCGCGGGCTCGGCCGCGCCGTTGCTGAGGCGCTGGCCGCCGAGGGCGCCCATGTGCTGCTGACGGGTCGCGACGAGGCGCGGCTTGCGGAGGCCGTGGCCGCCATCCGCGCGGCGGGCGGCACGGCGGAGGCGCGCGTGATCGACCTTGCCGCCGAGACGGCTGTCGCCGATGTGGCCGCCGCCGTTGAGGCGGTCCACGGCGGGCTCGACATCCTGGTCAACAATACGGGCGGCCCGCCCCCGGGCCGGATGGTCGACGCCGATCCGGCCGTGATGCGCACGCAGTTCGAGGTCATGGTGATGCGCCTTGTCGAGATCACCGCGCATTTCGTGCCGGGCATGCGGGCGCAGCAATGGGGCCGGATCATCACCGTCGCGTCCTCGGGTGTGATCCAGCCGCTGCCGAACCTCGGGCTCTCGAATGCGCTGCGGGGCGCGCTGGTCGGCTGGTCGAAATCGCTCTCCACCGACCTTGCCGCCGATGGGATCACGGTGAACATGATCCTGCCCGGCCGCATCCATACCGAGCGCGTGGATCAGCTCGACGAGGCCGCGGCCAAGCGCACGGGCCAGTCGCTGGAGGCCATGCGAGAGGCGGCACGGGGCGCGATCCCCGCCGGCCGCTACGGCGCGCCCAGCGAGTTCGGGGCCGTCGCCGCCTTCCTCGCCAGCACCCAGGCGAGCTACGTCACGGGCAGCCAGATCCGCGTCGACGGCGGGGCGATCAAATCGGTCTGAAGCCTCTCAGGGCGCGATCGCCGCATCCCAGCGCGGGTCGTTGAAGGACTGGATCTCGAGGCGATAGCCCTGCGGATCGCGAAAGAAGGCGGCATAGACCGTGTCGCCGATCAGCCAGGCGGGCGGGCCCTCGAACTCGACGCCGAGGCCCGAGAGCCGCGCGTATTCCGCATCCACGTCGCGGATGAAGGTGATCATGATCCCGTCGGTCCCCCGCGGACGGTGGGCGAAATCCGAGACGCCGAGAAAGGCGCCGGCGTTCACCCGGAAGATCGCGACCGAGCCCTTTTCCGTGCGCTGACCGAGGACCGGCGTCAGCCCCATCACCTCGCGATAGAACGCCTCCATCGCCTCAAAATCGTCGGTGTAGAGAAAGGTGATCAGCTGGTCTTGCGGCATCGCCGGCGGCGTCTCGGTCATCGCGGGTCCTCCCAACGGGCGCGGTCTGCTTGACAGGGCCCGGGCCTCGGCAAATGGTGCGCCCGCCTTTCACCCCTAGGAACGGACCATAGCGATGACCGACCAGATCACCATCACCCTCCCCGACGGCGCGACCCGAGAGTATGCCGCCGGCACAACGGGCGGTGATGTGGCGGCCGACATCTCGAAGTCGCTCGCCAAGGCGGCGCTTGCGGTCCGGATCGACGGGCGTCTGGCGGATCTCTCCGAGCCCATCGCCGCCGACGCAGGCCTCACCATCGTGACCGCCAAGGATGAGGCGCAGGCGTTGGAGCTGATCCGGCACGACTGCGCCCATATCATGGCCCGCGCCGTGCAGGAGATCTGGCCAGAGACCAAGGTCACCATCGGCCCGGTGATCAACAACGGCTGGTACTATGACTTCGACCGGGAGGAGGCCTTCACCGACGCGGATTTCGAGCAGATCGAGCAGCGGATGCGCCAGATCATCGCCGCGCGCGACCCTGTGCGCACCGAGGTTTGGGACCGCGCGCGGGCCAAGGCGCATTACGAGAGCACCGGTGAGCCCTTCAAGGTTGAGCTGATCGACGCAATCCCCGAGGGCGAGCCCATCCGCATGTATTGGCACGGGGACTGGCCGGACCTCTGCCGCGGGCCGCATCTGGCGCATACCGGCCAGGTGCCGGCGGATGCCTTCAAGCTCATGTCGGTGGCCGGGGCCTATTGGCGGGGCGACAGCCGCAACAAAATGCTCCAGCGCATCTACGGCATCGCCTTTCGCACCAAGAAGGACCTCGATGCGCATCTGCATATGATGGAGGAGGCGGCCAAGCGCGACCATCGGCGAATCGGGCGGGAAATGGCGCTCTTCCACTTCCAGGAAGAAGCTCCGGGCATGGTGTTCTGGCATCCCAAGGGCACCGCGCTCTACCGCGCGCTCGAGGACTACATGCGCCGGCGTCAGATAGGTGCGGGCTATCAGGAGATCCGCACGCCTCAGGTGATCGATCGGGTGCTCTGGGAGCGTTCGGGCCATTGGGACAAGTATCGCGAAAACATGTTCATCACCGAGATCGATGAGGAGCATGCCAACGAGAAGCGCACCAACGCGCTCAAGCCGATGAACTGCCCCGGCCATGTGCAGATTTTCAACCGCGGGCTGAAATCCTATCGCGATCTGCCGCTGCGCGTCTCAGAGTTTGGCATGTGCCATCGCTATGAGAGCTCGGGCTCGATGCATGGGCTGATGCGCGTGCGCGGCTTCACCCAGGACGATGCGCATATCTTCTGCACCGAGGACCAGATCGAGAGCGAGACCGCGAAGTTCATCGAGCTGCTCGGCAGCGTCTACAAGGACCTCGGCTTCGACAGCTTCGACATCAAGCTCTCGACCCGGCCGGAGCAGCGCGTTGGCACGGATGAGATCTGGGACAAGTCGGAGAGCGCGCTGGAGGCTGCGGTGCGCAAAGTGACCAACGACTATGTCGTCGATCCCGGCGAGGGTGCCTTCTATGGCCCGAAGCTCGACTTCAAGCTGACGGATGCCATCGGGCGCGAATGGCAGTGCGGCACCTACCAGGTCGACTTCAACCTGCCCGAACGGCTGGACGCGGAGTATGTGGACGCGAACGGCGAGAAGAAGCGGCCAGTGCTGCTTCACCGTGCCATCCTCGGGTCCTTCGAGCGCTTCCTCGGCATCCTGATCGAGAACTGCGCGGGCCGCTTCCCGCTCTGGCTCTCGCCGGTGCAGGTGGTGGTGGCAACCATCGTCTCGGATGCGGATGACTATGCGATGGAGGTGGCGGCGGCGCTGCGCGCCAAGGGGCTGCGCGTTGAGACCGATCTTCGCAATGAGAAGATCAACTTCAAGGTCCGTGAGCACTCCAACGAGCTGGTGCCGGTGATCATCGCGGTCGGCCGTCAGGAAGTTGAGGACGGTTCGGTCGCCGTGCGTCGCCTCGGCCAACAGGGCCAGAAGGTGATGCCGCTGCCCGAGGCGCTGACGGCACTGGCCGAGGATGCGCTGCCGCCCGATCGAGCGGCAGCCAAGAAGGCGGCCGCGTAATTCCACGGCGCGGCAGCGGTTAACGCTGGGCGGACATTCCAGGATGCCGGGGCGCGACGCGCTATGTTGCGCGTCACGCCTGCCATCGAAGGAGCCGCGCCATGCATCGCATGCCAACCACCGTTCTCGCCGCGACCCTGGCGCTTGCCGCACCGCAGGCGCTCGCTCTGCCCGACGGGCCAGGACGGGAGACGACGGTCACGGTCTGCTCGGCCTGCCACCACATCGGACTGATCGAGCGCAGCATCGGCTACACGCGTGCGCAGTGGGATGTGTTCACCGCCGCGATGGTGGATATGTCCGGCACGCCTGAGACCAAGAAAGAGGTGCTCGACTACCTCGCTGCCAGCTTCCCGCCCGGGCACAATCCGCGGCCCGCAACCGTCGTCGCCGGCCCCCTCGCGCTCGCAGTTGAGGGCTGGGAGGTGCCGACCCCGGGCGTGCGCCCGCGCGATCCGGTGGAGGCGCCGGATGGGATCATCTGGTGGGTTGGCCAATGGGGCAATGTGCTCGGCCAGCTGAACCCCGAGACCGGGGAGCAGACGGAATGGAAGCTCCCCGCAGGCGCCATGCCCCATTCGGTGACCGCCGCGCCAGACGGCGCGCTTTGGTACACCGGCAATAAGAACGCCACGATCGGCCGCTTCGATCCCGCCCGCGGCGAGATTCAGGTCTTCGAGATGCCGGACCCTGCCGCCAAGGACCCGCATACCGCCGAGTTCGACGCCGAGGGCCGGCTGTGGTTCACGCTGCAGCATGCCAACATGATCGGCAGGCTCGATCAGGAGACGGGCGAGACAGAGCTCGTCACGCTCCCGCGCGCCGGCTCGAAACCCTACGGGATCAAGATCGCGGCGGATGGTACGGTCTGGGGCTCCTGCAATGGCGCTGCCTGCCTCCTGCGCATCGATCCCACCACGATGGCTGTGGAGGAGATCCCGTTGCCGCGCGCGGGCAGCCATGCGCGCAGGCTCGATATCGCACCCGATGGGCGGGTTTGGTGGGTGAACTCAGGGCTTGGCGCCATCGGCGTCTATGACCCGGAGACGGGGGCGATGGAGGAATGGGACTCGCCCTCAGGCCCCACCTCGCATCCCTACGCCATCGCCTGGTTCGACGATGCGATCTGGTACAACGAGAGCGGCACCCGGCCCGACATGCTCGTCCGCTTCGATCCGGCCCGCGAGACCTTCCAGAGCTGGGCTATTCCCTCCGGTCGCTTCAATGCAGGCGTCCTGCGGCACATGCGGGTGAGCCGCGATGGCGAGGCGCTGCTGCTCCATCAAACCGCCAGCAACCGCATCCTACGCCTGCGCGTCGCCAACCACCGCGCGGCAGCCGATTGATGCGGCCTTGGGGCGAGATCGAAGCGGCGGCCGCCGCGCGCCACGGCGGGGGTGCGGCGCTCGAGGCTCTCTTACCGACCCCGGCGCCCAAGCCCCAGCTTCTGAGCGTGCCGGACGACCGCTGGCTCTCGACGCTCTCCCGCATGGTCTTCTCGGCAGGCTTCAACTGGAAGGTTGTCGAACAGAAATGGCCGGCCTTCGAGGAGGCCTTTCACGGCTTCGAGCCCGGCCCCTGTTCGATGATGGACGAGGAGGCGGTAGAGATCGCGGCCAAGGCCGGCGGGATCCCCCATATGGCCAAGGCCATGGCCGCGCGCGACAACGCCGTTTGGTTTCGCCACCTCGCCGAAACCCACGGCACCGCCGCGCGCTACTTCGTCGATTGGCCGAGCGAGCGCTGCGCTGATCTTCTGCTCGCGATGAAGAAGGAGGGTGGGCGCCTCGGTGGCACCACGGCGCAGTATTTCCTGCGCACGATGGAGGTCGATGGCTTTATGATTTCCAACGACGTCGGCGCCGGGCTGGTTCGCGAAGGGGTGGTCGACCGTCCGCCGAGCTCCGCCAAAGGCCTGCGCGCCGCCCAGGACGCGTTCAACGCCTGGCGCGCTCAGAGCGGACGCCCGCTCATGCAGCTCTCCCGCATCCTCGCGCTCAGCGTGGAGTGACCGCCCGCCACCGCCCTGTCGCAAGACGAGATGCGTTTCCGCTGGCTAATTTCGGAAGCAGGTCCCATATTGCGCCGCGACGCAATGGGAGAGAGCCATGTCCCTCGACCTGCATGAAGCGCCGGCCGTCCCTAGAGGCACCCCGGCGACGGTGCAGTTTTCAGTAGCCGCCCCTATCGTGCCGGTGCGTAGTATTTCGGCCTCTATCGATTTTTACACGCGAGTTCTTGGTTTCGAGATACTCCGCAGCAATGACAACGGGAGTGCCGCCCTGATCGCGCGCGGACCGGTACGGTTGATGCTGATCCGAGTGGCGCAGCGCAAGGCGCTGGAGGCGACACGGGAGCATCTCTCAGCCTACATCTGGGTCAGCGATGTCGCAGCGCTCTGGGCCGAATGCGAAAAGGCGCTCTCCGGGCTGCCCTCCTGGCGCGTGCGCCCGCCGCGGCGCCAGCCTTACGGCGCGCTCGAGTTCAATGTGAAAGATCCAGACGGCTTCCTGCTCTTCTTCGCCGAAGATCCGATGCAGGACGCCAACGATCCCGACGTCAGACAAGACGCGGGGGCTGTGCGCCCTAACTGATCCGGCGTTGGGAGGCGCGAAGCGCCCGATGCCGGAGAAGGAGCCGCCCATGTTCTCGATCTCGACCGCCCCCCTGCGCGTCGTCGCCACGCTCAGCGCGTTGTTTGCCGCGGGCCCGGCGCTGGCGAGTATGTGCCACACCTTCGTGGAGGGCATCCCTGGCGTGCGCTACGCCCAGCTTGGGCCCGTGGCGACCGCACCGGCGGCATCGGTCCGGATCGATTACCTCTCGCACTCGACCTATCGCATCACCACCCCCGAAGGTGTCGTGATCGCGACGGACTTCTACGGCTACGACGGCGGGGTCATGCCCGACATCGTGACCATGAACCACGCGCATGAGACCCATTTCACCGACTTCCCCGATCCGGCCATCGACCATGTGCTGCGCGGTTGGAACCCGCTTGGCGACGGGCCGGCGAGCCACAACCTCGAGGTCGCCGACGTCATCGTGCGCAATGTAACGACCGACATTCGCGGCTGGGGCGAGCGCGAGGTCGACGGCAATTCGATCTTCGTCTTCGAGGTCGCGGGGCTCTGCATCGGCCATCTCGGCCATCTCCACCATACGCTGACCGACTTGCATCATGCCCAAATCGGCCGGCTCGACATTGTGATGGCCCCCGTCGACGGTACCTATACGCTCAATGTCCAGGACATGATCGGGCTCATGAAGCGCTTCAAAGCGCGCGTGGTGCTGCCGATGCATGCCTTCGGTCCCAGCTCGCTTCGGATGTTCATTGATGGGATGGACGATGTCTTCGCGATCCGTCAGCTCGAAGAACGTGGCCTCGACATCGCGCTCGACACACTGCCGAGCGATCCGACGGTGATCCTGACGGCGAACCAATACTGGCGCGGCTCCTTCGATTGAAGCAGCGCGCCGAGGTCTCCCCGCAACAGAGGCGGGCCATCCATCAAAAGCGCGCGAGCGCATGCTCTTTCGCCGGCGCGCTCAGTGTCGTATATTGAAGTGAGGCGGCAACGGGTTTGCCGCCTTTTCGTTTTGCCATCTGGCGCCTCAAAGGAGCAGAGCCATAGCCCGAAGACCGCACCATGCGCCGCCGACCCGTGAGACCGGCCCGCGCATTAATCGTCAGATCCGCGTCCCTCAAATCCGCCTGATCGGCGCCGATGGGGAAAACGTCGGCGTTGTCCGCCCTGAAGAGGGCGTTGAGATGGCCGAAGAAGTGGGTCTCGATCTCGTCGAGATTTCTCCGAACGCCTCCCCGCCCGTCTGTAAAATTATGGACTTCGGCAAGTTTAAATACGAGAGCCAGAAGAAGGCTGCCGAAGCCCGTAAGAAGCAGAAGGTCATCGAGGTCAAGGAAGTGAAGTTCCGACCGAATATCGACACGCATGACTATGACGTGAAGATGCGGTCCGTGACCAAGTTCCTCGGCGAAGGCGATAAGGTAAAAGTGACGCTGCGATTCCGTGGGCGCGAGATGGCGCATCAGGAACTGGGCCGCGACTTGCTCCAGCGTGTCGCTGGCGACATCACCGAGCTCGGCAAGGTGGAGAGCATGCCGAAGCTCGAAGGTCGTCAGATGACCATGGTGATCGCACCGCAAAAGCAGGCCTAACATGGCGGGAGAGGCCGGTGACGGGACCGGCGCGGGCGACGAGCGCG
>JBCCLX010000106.1:0-11685 GCA_039026635.1 Pseudomonadota bacterium | reverse complement strand
CTCTTTCTTGCCATCCGCGCCGACGCTCAGCAGTGGCCAGACGCCGGCGAGCACATAGCCCTTGGCGATGGCACCCCAGACCGCAGAGACGCAGGCGCAGCCGAGCCCGGCCGCCGCGATGGCCAGCGGCTCCACGCGCAGCATCCGCTTGGCCGCCGCCAGCCCGCTGGCCTTCTCGATCAGCGCCAGCGCCGTCGCGGCGACCAGCCCGCCGATGAAGCCCCCGCCTGGATCGTTGTGTCCGCGCCAGAGGATGTAGAGCGAGAAGAAGAACAGGATCGGCGCGAGGACCCGCGTCGCCGTGGACAGGATCAGCGAGTTCATGAGGCGTCCTCCGTTTTGCCCGTTCGCCCCTGGGAGCGGATGGGCGCGCCGCGGCCGGCCGAGAGCGCGGCAACCGCGCCGATGGCCGCGATCACGATCACCGAGATTTCGCCAAAGGTGTCGAGCGCGCGGAAGTCGACCAGGATCACATTCACGATGTTGCGCCCAAAGGCCTCGGGCGCGCTCTTCGCCTCGAAGAACGCCGTCAGCTGGTAGTCGAGATCCGTGCCGAGCACCGAGATCAGCACGATAGTCACCCCCAACCCCACAGCCGAGGCGATCCCGGCATCGCCGACGCGAAAGCCCTTGCGCTCGGGCGTGCGCGGCAGACGCAGGAGCGCGATGGCGAGGAAGACGACGACGAGGATCTCGACCATCAGCTGCGTCATCGCCACGTCGATCGCGCCATAGAGCACGAAGACGATCGAGATCCCGGTTCCCAGCACGCCCAGCGCCGTGATCGACAGAAGCCGTGAGCGCGTCACGATCACGACGAAGAGGCTGACGATGATGATCAGGAGGGTCGCGAAGGTTACGAGCGGCAGGTTGAAATGCGGTGCGGGCCGGTCTCCGCCGCTCAGCGCCACCGCCCCCCAGAGCACCACCGCAAGCGCGATGAAAGTGCTCCGCATATAGTGCTCGAGCACACCCGACTGGATCCGCCCCATCAAGCCCGAGACCACCGCCTGCAGCCCCGCAAGCACGCGATCATAGACCTTGTCGGCATCGGTCAACTGATGCGTCTCGGCCCCGGCGAGCCCAAGCCGGATCTGTCGAGAGCCAATGTAGAAGAGCCCGCCGAGCGCAAAGGTGCAGAGGCTGAGCATCAGCGCGGTGTTGAACCCGTGCCAAAGCGCGAGATGCGGATCGCCGATGTCGCGGCCAAGGATGCTGCTGGCCACGGGTCCGACCACGCCGGCGCCGAGCGGGCCCGCCGCGAGGCCGAAGAGGAGACCCAACACCGCCAGGATGGCAGGCCCAGCCAGCATCTCCCAATCCGGATCCGACGCGGGCTTCGGGCTGATGGCCGGTCCGCGATGGAAGGGGTTGAGCGCCACCATCAGCGCGACCGAGACCATCATGGCATTGGCGACAAGGGCCGCCATGGTCACCAGCACTGGCTCCGTCGCGACCTTGAGTGCGCCCTCGTAGATCACTTCCTTGCCGAGAAAGCCCACGAAGGGGAACACGCCCCCCATCGAGAGCGCGGCCATCGCCGCCATCCCCGCCGTGATCGGCATGGCGCGCCGCAGGCCTCCCAGCGCATCTATCTCTCGCGTGCCCGCCTTCTTGTCCAAGCAGCCAACCATGAGGAAGAGCGAAGCCTTGTAGAGCGCATGGACGACCAGGAAGAGCGCCGCGCCAATGACCGCCTTATCCGTGCCTCCGCCGAGCAACATGACCAAGGTGCCGAGCCCCATGACGGTGGTATGGGCCAGCATCAGCTTCAGATCCGTCTGCCGCAGCGCCCAGACCGAGCCGATCAGCATCGTGATCGCCCCAAAGACCGTGAGGATCCAAAACCAGGCCTCGGTTCCACCCAGCGAGGGGTTGAGGCGCATCAGCAGATAGACGCCCGCCTTCACCATCGTTGCCGAGTGCAGATAGGCGCTCACAGGCGTGGGCGCGGCCATCGCGCCCGGCAACCAGAAATGGAACGGGAACTGCGCGGACTTCGTGAAGGCGCCGAGGAGCACCAGCGCCAGAACCGGCGCATAGAGCGCGTTCTCCCGCAACGCCTCGCCCTGCAGGTTGATCTCCGAGATCCGGTAGCTGCCCGCAAAATCGCCCAACAGGATCAGCGCACCCAAAAGCGCCAGCCCGCCGACCCCGGTGACGAGCAGGGCCTGGAGCGCCGCGCGCCGCGCCCCCGCCTTTTGATAATCGAAGCCCACGAGCAGGAAGGAGGTGACGGTCGTGCCCTCCCAGAACAGGAAGAGCGTGATGATATCGTCGGCGAGCACGAGGCCCACCATCGAGATCCCAAAGAGCACCAGCAGCGTGAGCAGCCGTCCAACCCGCGGATCGGTCCGGAAATAGCCGGCGGTATAGAGGAAGACGAGCGCCCCGATCCCGGTGATCAGGAGTGCAAAGGTAAGCCCCAAGCCGTCGATCCGAAAGGCAAAGGCGGTATCGAGCGCCGCGATCCAGGTCCAGGATGCGGTGAAGACCTGCCCGCTCGCCACACCCCAAGCGAAGCTCAGGAAGAAGAGAAAGGCCAGGCCGGCCATGACCGCCGGGGCATAGAGAAGTGCCACCGGCAGCGTCGGCAGCCGGTCGACAAGCTGGCGCACGGGCTGGATCGGCAGGGCGGTCGCCCCGATCGGCCATGGGATCCGCCCCGCCAGCCCCCTCGCCATCGGATCCGCGGCATCGGGCGCTGTGGTCCCTGCGGGCGGGCCGCCAGGCTCGGTTCCACTAGGCTCGCTCATCGCTCTCGGCTCCCGGTTGCTGGGCAACGGCCGCGCGCCGGGATGGCGTGGCCAGGGGCGGGGGAAGACGCCACTGAGGCATCAAAAGGTCACCATAAGGTGTTTGACGCGGATGGCCAGAGCAGGGGATGGGACCGCAGGCGAGGGCGGCAATGCGGAAACAGGCCGGGGTGGCGGGCCTAGACGGCGCGGCTAGGCTGCGGAGCCAGGTTGCGAGGTGATGCCGCCGGGCTGGAGCGCTGGACTAGACGACGGAGCGACAAGGCTGCAGGCGGCTCAGACGAGGCTGGCCTGCCCCATCGCCAGAAAGCGCTGCCGCCGATCTGCCCTCAACGCCGCCGGATCGAGCCCGTCCAGCTCCTCGAGCAGTCCCGCGATCGCATCGCCCGTGCGCGCCATGGCCTCCTCGCGTCCGCGCTGCGCCCCGCCCGCAGGCTCGTCCACCACCCGGTCGACAACACCAAGCTCGAGCAGATCCTGCGCCGTCAGACGCAAGGCCTGCGCCGCCTCGCGCATCTTCTCAGCGTTCTTCCACAGGATCGAAGCACAGCCCTCGGGGCTGATTACCGAATAGACCGCATGCTCCAGGATCGCGACCCGATTGGCCGAGGCCAGCGCGACCGCACCGCCCGAGCCGCCCTCCCCGATGATCACCGCAACGCTCGGCGCGCCCAGCAGCAGGCCCTTTTCGGTCGAACGCGCGATCGCCTCGGCCTGGCCCCGCTCCTCCGCCCCCTTGCCGGGATAGGCGCCCGGCGTATCGACCAGCGTGATCACCGGCAGGGCGAAACGATCGGCCAGGTCCATCAGGCGCACCGCCTTGCGATACCCTTCGGGCCGCGCCATGCCAAAATTGCGCTCCAGCCGAGACCGTGTGTCCGCCCCCTTCTCATGACCGATCACAACGACGGCCCGGTCGCGAAAGCGGGCGATCCCGCCCACGATGGCATGATCCTCGGCAAAACTCCGATCGCCCGCGAGCGGCGTGTATTCCGAGAAGAGCGCGCGAATGTAGTCGAGCGCATGGGGCCGGTTGGGATGGCGCGCCACCTGACACTTCTGCCAGGGGCTCAGATCGCGATAGAGACTGTCGAGCATATCCTGCGCCCGCGTCTCTAGCCGATCAGCCTCGTCATCGAGCTCGAGCTCCGGGCTCGACAGCGCCAATGCCCGCAGCTCGGCGACCTTGCCGGTCAGCTCCGCCACACCCTTTTCGAAGTCGAGAAAGCTCTGCTGCTGCATGCGCCGTCCCATGGCCGATGGCGCGCCCCGAAGCAAGCCCTCCCGGCGCGGATCAAAGCACACCGGAGCGCTACCATGACGGCACACTGACTAGGGCACGCTCAGTGGGGCGCGGCTGGTGGGCGGGCCGCTGAGCGGGCGTGAGCCCGCGAAGCCGGGGCGTCCGCCAGCCCGCCCCCCAACGCGCCCTTCTCCCCGCACCTCAGCCGATCAAGGCCGCCTGCTTGACGATCACCTCCGCCTGCCGGATCGAGGCCAGGTCGATGAGTTTCCCATCCAGCGTCACTGCTCCGGCGCCAGAGCGTTTCGCCTCTTCCATGGCCTCGATGATCCGCTTTGCGCCCGCCACAGCCTGAGCACTCGGCGTAAACACCGCATTGGCCAGCGCCACCTGCTTGGGATGGATCGCCCATTTGCCCACCATCCCCAGCGTTGCGGAGCGCTCGGCCTGCGCCGTAAATCCCTCAGTGTCCGAGAAATCGCCGAACGGCCCATCGACGGGCAGCACTCCATGGGTCCGACAGGCCGCCACGATCGCCACCGTCGGATAATGCCAGGGATCGGCATAATGGCGGGCCCGCGCCACACCATCCTCCTGCGGATCCTCGATCATGGCATAGCGCACCTGCGTCCCGCCGATGGCCGTCGTCGCCATGCCCATAAAGGCCGCATAATCCGCGGGCCCCAAACTCATCGCCTCGAGCCGCGGGCTCGCCGCCGCGATCTCCTCCACATGCGCAAGACCCGCCGCCGTCTCGATGATCACTTCGAGCCCCAGCCGTTTGGTCTTGCCCGTCGCCGCCTCCAGGGCCGAAACCATGGCATCGACGGCATAGACATCCTTCGCATTGCCGGCCTTGGGGATCATGATCAGATCGAGCCGCCCTTTCGTGCCCTCGAGCAGATCCACCACATCGCGCACCCAATAGGGCGTATCGAGCCCGTTGATCCGCACACTCAGCGTCTTGTTGCCCCAGTCGATGTCATTGATCGCCTCGACGATGTTGCGCCGCGCCGCCTCTTTGTCGTCGGGCGCCACCGCATCCTCCAAATCGAGGTTGATCACATCCGCCTCGGAGGCCGCCATCTTCTCGAAAAGCGCGGGGCGCGAGCCAGGGCCGAACAACTGGCAACGGTTGGGACGGGCAGGCGGTGCGGGCTGGACCAGGAAGCTCATCAGGATCTCCGTGAAGGGGCGCCGCATGATCGCGTCAACAAGGCGCTGCTTGGCGCAAGAATCTTGCGAGCCCTCCCTAGGAGCCGCTGCAACAGAGGTCAATGCCCTGATCCACCGCGACGCAGGCCACAACACATCCCGTCGTCATCCTGTTATCTTCGAAAGGCTAGGGTTGACGCACTTACCGTCAGGAGACTGCGATGACCGACACCCCCAAGCCACCGCCCGTCGTCAACATGGACGCCGTCCTCGCCGACCCGGCGACCTCCGACACCAACGCCCCCGGCGGCGATTTCGACGCCCGCCTCGGCGCCGTCGGCAGAGCCCTCGGCTCGCGCCGCCTCGGCGCCACGGTGACGGTTGTCGCCCCAGGAAAGAGAGCCTGGCCCCGGCACTACCACTTCACCAATGACGAGATGTTCGTCGTGCTCACCGGCACCGGCACCTTCCATTTCGGCGACGCCACCTACCCGCTCGCGCCGGGCGATGTTGCCTATGTCGAAGCCGGTACGGGGATCCCCTTCAAGATCGTCAACACCGGGACCGAACCGCTGCGATACCTTGCCATCAGCACCCTCGAGCAGGCCGATGTCTTCGTTTACCCCGACAGCGGTAAGACCGGCGTCCTCGCCGGCAGCGGCCCCATGCGCGGTGATCAAGCCGAAGACAGGCCCCGCTATCTGGCCTTCACCCGCAACGGCCAACCTTGCGGCTACTGGGACGGCGAGATCTGATCCTGAGAACGGCCAACACCGGGCGGCGATGGTCTCTACGCCAGCCCCAGCTTGACCGCACCGGCCCGCATCTCTACCTCGACCCCATGCTTAGGCCGATCCTCATTCACCCCGATCCCCGCCTCAAGAAGGTCTGCACCCCCGTGCCGGAGATCACGGAGGAGGTGCGTGGGCTGTTGGACGACATGCTCGACACCATGTACGCCGCCCCAGGCATCGGCCTTGCCGCCCCCCAGATCGGGATCAACACCCGCATGGTTGTGCTCGACTGCGCGCCCCGCGAAGGCGGCGACGATGCCGAGCCACGCCCCATGAAGCTGATCAACCCCGAGATCCTCTCCGCCTCCGACGTCGTCAGCACCTTCGAGGAAGGCTGCCTCTCGGTGCCCGATATCTACGCCGATGTGACGCGCCCCTCCGAGGTCCGCGTGCGCTGGACCGATGAGACAGGGGCTGATCGCGAGGAGGACTTTACGGGGATCTGGGCCGTCTGCGTGCAGCATGAGATCGATCATCTCGACGGCAAGCTCTTCATCGACACCTTGGGCCCGATGCGCCGCCGCCTGATCACGGAGAAGATGAAGAAGCTGAAGCGCGACCGTGCCCGCCGCGCCGAAGAGACCGCCGAGAGCTAGCCGGCCAGGCCATCGGCCACGGGCACCTCGGCCCCTGAGGCCCGGACCCAAAGGCCCGAACCGGAAGGCAGCGCGGGGTCGGCGCGAAGCCAGCGCCGCCATAGCGCCGACCCAAACCGCGTCTTGATCCAGGGCCAGCGAGCCCGAACGGAGCCTGCGCATGCGCCTTGTCTTCATGGGCACCCCCGATTTCGCGGTCCCCGTCCTCGACGCGCTCTGCGATGCCGGTCATACGGTCCTCGCGGCCTACACTCAGCCCGCGCGCCCGGCCGGGCGCGGCAAGGCACTGCGCCCCTCCCCTGTCGCCCAAAGAGCGGAGGCGCGCGGCATCCCCGTCAAGACACCCCTGCGCTTCCGCGATCCCGCCGTTCTCGGAGAGTTCCAGACCCTCGCGCCAGACGCTGCCATCGTGGTCGCCTATGGGCAGATCCTGCCCGTGACAGCACTGCAAGCCCCGCGTTACGGCTGTCTCAACGCCCATGCCTCCCTCCTGCCCCGCTGGCGCGGCGCGGCGCCGATCCAACGCGCGATCATGGCAGGCGATGGGGAGACAGGCGTCTGCATCATGGCCATGGAGGCCGGCCTCGATACGGGCCCCGTGCTCGCCCGCGCGCACACGCCCATCGCCGCCAGCGACACCGCCGGCACAGTCCACGACCGCCTGGCCTCGCTCTCGGCATCGCTGATGATCGACACGCTCCCGCGCCTCGCTGCGGGTCAGCTCACCCCCAAGCCGCAGCCCGAGGACGGCGTCACCTATGCGGCCAAAATCGACAAAGCCGAGGCGCATATCGATTGGGCCCGCCCGGCCGAGATCGTCTCGGCCCATATCCGAGGCCTCTCTCCCTTCCCCGCCGCCTGGTGCGAGATCGCGGGTGCCCGCGTGAAGGTCCTAATGGCCGAGCCGGCAGTGACCCCGAGCACCCCGAGCACCGGTCCTGCCCTAACGCCTGGGACAACCCTCGACGACAGCCTCACGATCGCCTGCGCGCCCGGCGCGCTCCGCCTCATTCGCCTGCAGCGCGCCGGCAAAGGCGTCCAAGAGGCCGCCGAGATGCTCCGCGGCTTCCCCGTCCCTGCCGGTACATCCCTCACCTGACGCCAAGCCAGGACGCGCGATCGACGGACGCCCTCAAAAGGGGCGCGGCTGGCGGGCGCGCCGCTGAGCGGGCGTCAGCCCGCGAAGCCGGGGCGTCCGCCAGCCCGCCCTCAAGGCAGCCCCAGGCATCACACCCCCATGCAGAGGTATTTCATCTCCAGGTACTCCTCGATCCCATGCTTCGAGCCCTCGCGGCCAAGCCCCGACTGCTTCACCCCGCCGAAGGGCGCCACCTCCGTCGAGATGATCCCGGTATTGATCCCGACGATCCCGCTCTCGAGCGCCTCGGCCACGCGCCAAACCCGCCCCAGATCCCGCGCATAAAAATACGAGGCCAGCCCGAAGATGCTGTCGTTCGCCAAGGCCACGACCTCCTCCTCGGTCTCGAAGCGGAAAAGCGGCGCCACCGGCCCGAAGGTCTCCTCGCAGCTCACGAGCGCATCGGCCGGCACACCCGTCATCACCGTCGGCTCGAAGAAAAGCCCACCCTTCTCGTGCCGCTTGCCGCCGGCGATCACGCGCGCGCCCCGCTTGGTGGCATCCGCGATATGCTCCTCCACCTTCTCCACGGCCTTGGGCTCGATCATCGGCCCGATCTTGGCGCCCTCCTCAAAGCCATCGCCCACCGTCAGCGCGCCCACTGCCGCCTTCAGCTTCTCGGCAAAAGCGTCATAAACGCCTGCCTGCACATAGATCCTGTTGGCGCAGACGCAGGTCTGCCCCGCATTGCGGAATTTGCACATGATCGCACCCTCGACCGCGGCATCCAGATCCGCGTCGTCGAACACGATGAAGGGCGCGTTGCCGCCAAGCTCGAGGCTCATCTTCTTGATGGTATCGGCGGACTGGCGCATCAGAATGCGGCCCACTTCGGTCGAGCCGGTGAAGGTGATCTTGGCGACTTTATCATGCTCGCAGAAGACCTTGCCGACACCGCGCGAGTCCGTCGAGGTGATCACGTTGAAGACCCCCGGCGGGATCCCCGCCTTCTCCGCCAGCACGGCCATCGCCGTGCAGGAGAGCGGGGTCAGCGTCGCCGGGCGCACCACAAAGCTGCAGCCCGCCGCCAGCGCCGGCGCCGCCTTGCGCGTGATCATCGCGTTTGGGAAGTTCCAGGGTGTGATCGCGGCCACCACCCCGATCGGCTGGCGCAGCACCACCAGGCGCTTGTCCGGCTGGTGACCGGGGATCGTCTCGCCATAGATGCGCTTGGCCTCCTCGGCGAACCATTCGATGAAGCTCGCCCCATAGCCGATCTCGCCCTTGGCCTCGGCCAGCGGCTTGCCCTGCTCGGCCGTCAGCAGCCGACCCAGATCGTCCTGATACTCGATCATCAGCTCGAACCAACGGCGCAGGATCTGGGCCCGCTCCTTGGCGGTCTTGGCCGCCCAAGCCGGCTGGGCGCGATAGGCGGCCTCGATGGCGCGCTCGGCCTCGGCCGTCCCGCAATCGGCCATCTCGGCGAGGGTCTCGCCCGTTGAGGGGTTGGTGACGGCGAAGGTCGCGCCGCCGTCGGCGCCCACCCACTGGCCATCGATATAGGACTGTGCGGCCAACAGGCTGCGGTCGGCAAGGTCGAACATGGCGTGTCCTCCGAATGCTTTGGTTTGGCTGCTGGTGTCGCGCGCCGCTTGGGCGGGGTCAAGCCAAAGGCCGGCGTGACGCGATCGCTACAGCATGGTGCGTGATCGCAACACTTCAGCCAAGCGCCAGCCGTCTCCCTCTTTTTCGTTGATCCCACCCCCTGATTCGACCGATCCAGCCTGTCCGCTTTTGGACCACGCGACCCCAGCGGCTGGCGTTCCCCACCCACCGGTGCGGGGCAGCGCTGCTGCTACCGCATGCCGGGGCGCGCGGAGAAAGGAGGCGGTATGCGCTGTAGCTCAGTGGATAGAGCACCAGGCCAACACCTGGATTACGCCGGTTCGATTCCGGCCAACGCTCAACGGTAGTCCCTTCACGGACCGAGGGTTCAACTCCCTCACCACCCTGTCACGGTGGCTTTCACAAAACGGGTTTCGGGGCCGATCCTGCGGGGTCGGTTGGACGCGTCGGCTTCGGCCCTCGCGCTCGTCGTCCCCGCCGCTGCGCTTCGCCTGCGCCCCGATGGATGGGGGCGGCGGGCGGGGGCCAGGCTAAGGGTCAGGCAACCGGACACCCGGTGCGCCCCACCCGAGGCTCCGCTCCCGCTCCCTGCCTTCCGCTCCATCGGGGCCCGCGGGGCGCGGTGTCCGGGCCGGTTCCGAAACCCACCCCTTTCCACGACCCGCCGGATGGGCCGGCGGGCGACACCCAGAGAGGAGACCGTCGCCGCAACACCCGTCGACGAAAGGAGAAGAGGATGGAAACCACGACAACCATGACCGACCGGCTGCTGGGCCTCGCCCGCATCCGCCTCAGCGAAAACGAGCGCGCAATCGCGCTCCTGAACGGGCGGTTCGTCGGCATCCTCGGCCCGGGCGAGCACCGGCTTGCAAACCGCCGGTGCGCGCTCGAGACTGAGCGCCACGACCTGAACGAGCCGCGCTTCACCTCGCGTTTTGCGCGGGCGCTGGAGCGGGAGCGCCCCGATCTGGTGGCCGAGCATCTGACGGTGTTCGCGGCCGGCGAGGGCGAGGTGGCGCTCCTCTTCCGCGAGGGCGCGCTGGTAGCGGTGAGCCGCGGGCCGAAGGAGCGCACGCTCTACTGGACCGCGGCAGGCCCCTGGGAAGTCCGGCGTGTGTCGCTTGGCGAGGACCTCACGGTGCCAGCGGATCTGCGGCGCGTGATTGAGCAGGCTGTGGGCGACAAGGTCCTCGGCGGAGCGGTCGTGCGGGCCACGGTCGAGCCGGGTCAGCTCGGGGTCCTCCATGTCGGCGGGGCGTTTCGCGGCGTGCTGGAGCCCGGGGTCCACTTCTTCTGGAACCTCGGCCAGCCGGTTGCCGTGAAGCTCGTCGATATGCGCGCGCGGACCCATGAGGTGAGCGGCCAGGAGGTGCTGACGGCGGATCGCGTGACGATCCGGGTCAACCTCACGGCGCGGTTCCGCGTGGTCGATGTCGTCAAGGCCGCGACCACGGTGAAGGACTTCGCCGAAGCGCTGCATACCGCGCTCCAGCTCGCCTTCCGGCGCGCGCTCGGCCGGCGCACGCTCGACAGCCTCCTGGCCGACAAGGTCACGGTGGATGCCGAGGCGGCTGAGGGTGTGCGGCGCGAGATGGCGGAGATCGGGCTCGAGGTCGGCGAGATCGCGCTCAAGGACGTGATCCTGCCGGGGGAGATGCGCGAGCTTCTGAACCGGGTCGTGGCGGCGGAGAAGGAGGCCGAGGCCAATGTCATCCGCCGGCGCGAGGAGACCGCGGCCACGCGTGCTCAGCTCAACACCGCCAAGCTGATGGCGGAGAACCCGGTGATGCTGCGCCTCAAGGAGCTCGAGGCGCTGCAGGAGGTCGCAGGGAAGGTGGACCGGCTGACCGTGCACAACGGAACGCAGGGCCTTCTCGGCGACATCGTCCGCCTCGCGGATTAGAGCCCAGGACTGAAATCTGGCGGGGCGTCTTCGGATGCCCCGCCTATTGCCCGGATAGCGCCTCTCTTAGCGCCTTTATCTCAGCGCGGGCCAACGCATCGGCGCGCTCGTTCTGGGGGTGACCAGCATGTCCTTTGACCCAGGTCCAGGCGACGTCGTGGCGCGCCCGTGCCTCGTCCAAGCGCTGCCAGAGCTCGGCGTTCTTCACCGGCTTTTTCGCAGCGGTCTTCCAGCCATTGCGCTTCCAGCCGTGGATCCAGGAGGTGATCCCGTCCTTCAGATAGCTCGAGTCCGTGACGACCGTGATCGTCGTCGGCCGGCTCAGCGTCTCGAGCGCCATGATCGCGGCCATCAGCTCCATGCGGTTGTTGGTGGTCTCCGCCTCGCCGCCCGAAAGCTCGCGCGCTTTGGCGATCGCGCCTTCGCGCACGGCCTCAAGCACCACACCCCAGCCGCCGGGCCCGGGGTTCCCGCTGCAGGCGCCATCTGTGTAGGCATAGAGCCCGTCCGGCGGCGGGGCCAAGTCGCCCTCGT